>CAISOD010000049.1 GCA_903887045.1 uncultured Gammaproteobacteria bacterium
CTGCTGCAGTTGCTGACGGCTCTCGGCGTGGGCGATGGCGCGTTCGGTTTCGAAGCCGTTTTTGCCGGGCTTTTCCAGTTTGTACAGATGGCGCCGCAGACGGGCCACCAAGGTGCGATCCTGCACTTCTTCCGAGTAGAGCTTCTTCGCCGAAATCATTTCGCCGATATGAAACCCCACCACTTTCGAACGGTGTTTGAACAGCTCGTCCGACAGCAGCATGGTACTGGCGGGCTTCCACACCATCGATGCGCAGTAGAACAGCAGCGAATTGCGTGCCTTCACCAATACTGGCAACAAGGGTGCTTTTGCCTTGCGGGCAAAATGCAGAAAGCCCGGCCGCCACAGCGAATCACTGACGCCAAGCGGGCCGGCGCGTGAGACTTCGCCGGCAGGAAACACGATTACGGCGCGTTCTTTTTCAAGTTCGGCCAGTACACTGCGATAGCTGCGCAGCGCACTGCCGCCGCCCATGTTGTCGACCGGGATCAACAGGTTATCAAGTGCGGAGAAATTACTCAGCAGGTCGTTGGCGATGATCTTGACGTCGCTGCGTACTTCACCCACCAGTTTCAACAGCGCAAGGCCATCGAGTGAACCGATTGGATGGTTGGCGAAAATGACAACGCGGCCGCTGTCCGGAATATTGGCGCGGTCGCTGGCGCTTACTGTGTAGCTGAAATCCAGATACTCGAATACGCGGGCTATCCATTGCAGACCGCGGGCATCGGCGTTGCTGGCAAGAAAGCTGTTGATTTCGCTTTCATGCAGGATGTGGCGCAGGAAGTCGAAAGCCGGCTTGCGCAGCAGGCGTGGCGTCGACGCAAACCGGGGGAACTTGGCGGACACCGCCGCTTCAACATTGATCATGGACTTCAGGCCCGCAGAGGAATTTTGAGCGGAATCACGTTGTCGGCCACCGCCGGTTGTTGCGCCCAGTGCAAAATGTGGATCTCGCCATGTTCGTCTTCGGCGAGTGCGGTGCAACTCTCAACCCAGTCACCGCAGTTGTAGTAGTTGATGCCGTCGATGAGGGATTTCTGTGCCTGATGGATATGGCCGCATACCACGCCGTCGTAGCCACGCTTGCCGGCTTCACGCGCAACCGTGTGCTCAAAGTCGTAAATGAAGTTCACTGCCTGTTTTACTTTGTGCTTGATTGCGGCTGACAAGCTCCAGTACGGCAGATGCAGCAGACGGCGCAGCTGGTTGAACCAGCCGTTCGACCACAACAGGAAGGTATAGCCGGCATCACCCAACAGCGCGACCCAACGATGATGGCGTGTCACGCCATCGAAGGCGTCACCGTGGATGATCCACAGGCGATCCCCTTTTTTGGTGACATGAGTGGCTTCATCGAGCACGGCGATGTTGCCCATTAGGAATTGGTGTTCGGCGATATAGTCACGCAGGAATTCGTCGTGGTTGCCGGGAATGTAGAACACCTGTGTTTGTTCGTTCTCGGATTTGCGCAGTATCTGGCGCACCACCTTGTTGTGTTCGCCTGGCCAATACCACTTGCTGGTCGAAATTCGCCAGCCGTCGATGATGTCGCCGACGAGATACAGCTTGTGGCAGGAATTGGCTTTGAGGAAGGAGTGCAGTTGGGCGGCTTTGCAACCGCGGGTGCCGAGGTGAACGTCAGAAATGAAAATGGTATTCCAGCACTTCTTCTCCACGAGTCGCTTTCCCCTGTCGCTGCAGATGCTGCGCACGATAGAGAAGCTGTATTAACTGCAAATAAAAAAAGCACTCAGGTTTCGCCAAGGGATGGCGAGGAAATGTCGCAGCAGTCGGTTCGCCGCAGACGTGAATGGCGCTTACTGCATAACCAGCGTGGGTAGCCACAGCGCTACCAGCAGGGCCAGCAGGCCGGCACCCACACGCAGGCCGTAATGAATGCCGCCGGCGATAAACGCCACCACGAGTTTGCTGACACTGTTGCTGGTCAGCGCCAACAGCACCGGCAACAACGCCAGCGCGGCCGGATAGCGGCCACTGGCAACCATCGACAATGCCGATGCCGACGAGGCATGCGCATCGAAGAATCCTCCGAGAGCAGCACCTACAGGAATTGCCAGCGCGCCAAAGCGGGATTGCGCCAGCGCCAGCAAGGCGGTGGCTACCGACATCAGCAGCGCAAATCCCACTGCATGCCACAGGTTGAAGACCCGGCTGGGTGCCTTGTCCGTCGGCGGCAGGTGTTGCCCACGCATGCTGAGTGACGCTACCGCTACTGCGGTAACCAGCCCTGCACCGAGAGTGGGCAGGAACATGTTGAGCAGCGGGGCATTCACGGCAACAACAACCAGCATCATTTGCACCACGGTGGCTATACAGGAAAACAGCGCGCCCGCAATGCAGGGCCGTCGCAGTGCCGGTTCAGCGCGGCTGCGGGTGCCGAGCGTGGCAATGGTTGCCGTGCTCGAAATGAAGCCAGAGGCGAGACCCGACAGTGCCAGTCCAAGCTTTGGCCCGGCGATGCGCAACGCGATGTAGCCGGCAGCCTCCAGCACCATGAAGATGACTGCCAGCATCCATAACCGGCGTGGATTGGTGCCAGCCAGCCATTGCACGTTTTGGTCTGGCAACAACGGCAACACAATCAGCACGGCGCCGGCCAACACCAGGGCATCCCGCAACTCGGTGGTGCTCAGCAACTGCACGGAAAAGTTGTGCAGCCGATTGCGGGCCGCCAGCAGGATGGCGGTAGCGACAGCCAGCCCGGCCGCCAGCACTGGCTGCTGCATTGCCGTTATGCCGATCAGATAGGTGAAGAAGAGAGCGAGCTCGGTCGTGACGCCGGGGTCTGCGTCACTACTGCGCCAGTAGGCGACCAGATTCAGACCCACAACGAACAGCGCGCCCACCAGCACCAGCAGCGGTTGATCAAGCGACTGCGCCAGCGCCCCCGAGAATGAAACCAGGGTGAAGCTGCGGACTCCGGCCAGAGCGCGTTGCGGGCCGGTGCCCTTGCGACGTTCGCGCTCGATGCCGATCAACAGACCAGCGCCGAGCGCGACCAGAAAGCCGGTGAGGTTTATGTCCATCAGCAGCTAGCGGGTTTCGCCGAAGCCGGTAGGCAGCGGGAAGTTGCCCGGATACGGCGCCCAGTTCGGTACCGGCCGTGTTGGCGGCACGTAGTACATCGCGGTGTAGAGTCCGCGCAACTTGCCGCCATCAATGTAGAACACGTCGCAGAAATGATTGCGACGTTTGCTATGGCCCGGTTCACGGATGAACAGTGCTGACGCCACCACCACCTGCTGCTCCACATCGATCACATGCCAGCGGCGCGCCGTAATGTTCTGCACGTTGAAGGTGGTGCTGCCACTGCGGCAATCGCTGAGTCCGTCGAGACCGCCGTCGTTGCGGCGTTCCGGCGGCAGTGGATTGCCCACGGTCTTCTGGCCGTTCTCTTCGCGATAGCAGCCAGGATGCGCGGCGACAATTGCCGGGTTGCGATCGACGATAAGATCCCAGTAGGAATTGGTGATGTATTCGAGCTCTGCGCGCGTGCTGCGCTCGGCTGCCGGCACTGTGCGCACCAGCGGTGGGTTGCCGGTGGTGAGGTATTCGGCATCCCACAAGGTGCTGCCATCTACGCCATCCACTCCTTTGTCCGTCTCACGCCCCACCCACCATTCAGCCTCAGTGATCTGGCGGTTCTCGATGTGCAAGCGCACTGCTGTCACCGCCAGTGGGCCGTTCTCCACCAGCGTGCCGTAGAACACGGCGTTCTGCTGTACCTCGTCAAAGTACTGCCGCTGCATCGCACCCAGCGCCGAGACGGTTTTCCACAAGCCCTCACCGCGCGGTTGCACCACATCGTTCTCGGTATGCCGGTAAATCGTTGCCAGCGGCGCCTGCGCCGGATCGTGCGCGACGAGGGCTGCCAGATAACTGTCCACCACACCTTTCATGCAGGAACGGTCACAGGTTTGCTGGGCGAGCGCGGGGAGGGAAATCCACAAACCCAGCAGCAAGATGCCAAGGGTGAAGGTTCGCAAGGTGGCCATGGGTGGATCCTCTGTCGGCAAGCAGTTGTTGGCGGTTTGGCGGTAAGGCGGCTGGATTCTCAGTGGTGGGATGATACAAGGCAAGCAAGGGAGAAAAGCATGGTCGGCTCGCTTGGCCTTTGGGTATCATCCGGCCCCTGTCGAATCCCCAAAATACGAGGTTTATATGGCAATTCTGGCGATGGCCGATCTGGATCTGGCTGGCAAGCGGGTATTGATCCGGGAAGACCTCAACGTGCCGGTCAAGAACGGCAAAATCGTCAACGATGCCCGCATCCGCGCCGCGCTGCCGAGTATCCAGCTGGCACTGCAGAAAGGTGCCACCGTCATGCTGATGTCACACCTTGGTCGTCCGAAAGAGGGCGTGCCGATGGAGCAGCAGCCGGATTCGAAACTGGCGCCGGTAGCCGCTCATCTGTCGCAGTTGCTCGGCAGCGAGATCAAAGTCATGCCGCAGGATTTCAGTGCGGCCGATTCCAAAGCCCTGAAAGCCGGTAGTTGTGTAATGCTGGAAAACGTCCGCTGCAATCCAGGCGAGAGCGACAACGCCGATGCCATCTCGCAGTACTACGCTTCGCTGTGCGATGTCTTCGTGATGGACGCCTTCGGCACCGCGCACCGCGCCCAGGGCAGCACGCACGGGGTTGCCAAGTTCGCGGCTGTTGCTTCCGCCGGCCCCTTGCTGAAAGCCGAACTCGATGCGCTTGAACGCGCACTCAGCAAGCCGGTGCGTCCGTTGCTTGCGGTAGTTGGTGGTGCCAAGGTGTCGAGCAAGTTGCAGGTGCTGGAATCGCTGGCAAAAAAAGTGGATGCCTTGGTGGTGGGTGGCGGTATCGCCAATACCTTCCTGGCTGCCGCCGGCAAACCGGTCGGCAAATCGCTGGTGGAGCATGACATGGTCGAACAGGCCAAACGCATCATGGCGCAAACCCACATTCCACTGCCGATTGATGTGGTAGTGGCCAGCGAGTTCAAGGAAGACGCTACCCCGACCATCAAAGGTGTTGATGATGTAGGCGCTGACGACATGATCCTCGACATCGGCCCGCAGTCGGCACTGGCGCTGACTGATGCCATCGCCAAAGCCCATACCATTTTGTGGAATGGGCCGGTCGGTGTGTTCGAGTTCGCCAACTTCGCCAAAGGCACCGAGGCAGTGGCGAAAGCCATTGCCGCCAACCAGGGCTTCTCGATTGCCGGCGGTGGCGAAACCATCACCGCTATCGAAAAATACGGCATTGAAAACGACATTTCCTACATCTCCACTGGCGGCGGCGCCTTCCTCGAATTCGTGCAGGGCGACGTTCTCCCTGCGGTAGCGATACTCGAAGAGCGCGGCAACTAAATCATTTTGTTTTGAAAAGGTAACTACCATGGCACTTATCAGTCTGCGTCAATTGCTCGACCACGCCGCCGAACACAACTACGGCATCCCCGCTTTCAACGTGAATAATCTCGAACAAGTGCGCGCCATCATGATGGGCGCTGATGAAGTGAACAGCCCTGTCATCCTGCAGGCCTCGGCCGGAGCGCGCAAATACGCCGGCTCCAACTTCCTGCGCCACATGATCCAGGCAGCCATCGACGAGTTTCCGCACATCCCTATCGTGATGCACCAGGACCACGGCACCTCACCTTCCGTGTGCCAGCGTTCGATCCAGCTCGGCTTTTCGTCAGTGATGATGGACGGCTCGCTTGGCGAAGACGGCAAAACCCCGAAGGATTACGACTACAACGTGCGCGTAACCAAACTCACGGTAGAAATGGCGCATGCCTGTGGTGTGTCAGTGGAAGGCGAGATAGGGTGTCTTGGTTCGCTGGAAACCGGCATGGCCGGTGAAGAAGACGGCATCGGCGCTGAAGGCGTGCTTGATCACAGCCAGCTGCTGACTGATGTCGACGAAGCGGCACGTTTTGTCGCCGACACCGGTGTCGACGCACTCGCGATTGCAGTCGGCACCAGTCACGGTGCCTACAAATTCACGCGTCCGCCCACCGGCGATATTCTCGCCATCGGCCGCATCCGCGAAATCCACCAGCGTTTGCCGAACACGCATCTGGTGATGCACGGCTCGTCGTCGGTGCCGCAGGAATGGCTGAAGATCATCGACCAGTACGGTGGCCAGCTCGGCGAAACCTATGGCGTGCCGGTGGAGCAGATCCAGGAAGGCATCCGCAACGGTGTGCGCAAAGTGAATATCGACACCGACCTGCGTCTCGCTTCGACCGGAGCAGTGCGCAAGTTCCTCGCCGAGAATCCGAAAGAGTTCGACCCGCGCAAATGGTTGATTCCAACCATCACCGCCATGAAAGGCATCGTGACAGACAGACTGACGCAGTTTGGCGCCGCCGGGCAGATTGCAACCATCGGCAAGGTGTATTCGCTGGAAGCAATGCAGACGCGCTATTCGAAAGGCACCTACAAGCCGAAGGTGGCGTGATCGTGTTGTTGGCAGGCGGCGTTATGGTCGCCTGCCAACTGATTACCTTTTGGCTCTCAGCGTCTTCACACCACTGTCAGTGCCGAGCAGCAGTACATCTGCTGGCCGCAGAGCAAACAATCCGTTGGTGACGACACCAGTAATCTGGTTCAACTCGGTCTCGAGTTTGCGGGGATCGACGATACTCAGGTTGTAAACGTCGAGGATGATGTTGCCGTTGTCGGTGACAACACCTTCGCGATAGGACGGATCACCGCCGAGTTTGACGATCTGGCGGCCGACATGGCTGCGGGCCATAGGGATCACTTCGACCGGCAGCGGGAATTTCCCGAGTACCTGCACCAGTTTGCTGCCGTCGGCGATGCAGACGAATTCTCTCGCTACAGCGGCAACGATCTTTTCGCGCGTCAGCGCAGCGCCGCCGCCCTTGATCAGTTGCAGGTATTCGTTGGCTTCGTCAGCACCGTCGACATATACCGTTACTTCCTTCACTGAATTCAGGTCGAGTACTTCGATGCCGTGTGCACGCAACCTTTTGGCGCTGGCTTCGGACGACGCCACGGTGGCGCTGATGTCGTACTTGATGGCGGCAAGTTCGTCGATGAAGTAATTGGCGGTGGAGCCAGTGCCAACGCCGATCACGCTGTCGGGCCGCAGCAGCTCTTTTACGTACTCGAAAGCCGCTTTGGCAACGGCGCGTTTCTGGTTGTCCTGGCTCATGCGGTGACTCGCTGGTTGATCATCAGATGGTTGCTGCTTTATACCATGCCTGATCGGTGACGATGCCGTGCAGCGGCACGTCCCACGCGGCGATGTCGAGTGCATCTACCCGTTGGCACTCATGGGCAAGACCAAGCAACAGTGGGCGGCGACGTACACTGCGGCGCAGAAACGCAAACGTGTGATCGTAGTACCCCTTGCCCATGCCGAGGCGATTGCCGCTGGTGTCAAACGCCACCAGGGGCAGCAACACAAGACCCAGCATGCGCGGAGGGCAAGCCTTGTTGCGCACTGGTTCAGGGATGCCGTAGCGATTGCGGCTATCAAGGCTGTGTTGGCTTTTTGCCAAACGGAACGTGAGTTTGTCACCACCGAAGCGGCTCATCACCGGCAGATAACACCGCTTGCCGCGCCGTTGCGCTTCCCGCAACAACAAGTGCGGCGAGATCTCGCCATCACGCGCGACGGTGAATGCAATCCGGCGACTGAAGCGGAACGCAATACTGCGGACCACACGTCGATAAAGTGCGCGTGCTGCCTGCAGTTGCTGGAGTTTGCCGAGACTGCGGCGCTTGAGCCGCATCTGTTTGCGAAGGAGTTTCTTGCGGGCCTGGATATCCGCTACTGAATTCGTATCAGTCATGCAGCAAGAAGCCTGAAGAACTTATACACAGTTGGATCGTGAGGAAAAGGACTTTGTCGCGGTGGACACCGCGAATACTAGATGGTTCGACTAACGTAAAGAAAGAATCCCCAGGGTACCGCTGTCGAAACAGTCCTGAACCGATCGGTTCAGGTGGTGGCTGGTCCAGCGCATCAGGCTTTCCATTGGCGATACACAAAGGTACCGCTGAATGGATGTGCACACCGCGCCATTAGGGCCAAGCCTCCGGGTTAAAGATATCGGCTCAAGAACATTTTCAACTGGCAAATATCCCAGGGAGTGAGCGCATTGTACTCCGGGCTTTATGCGAGAGTGAAAAAATATTTGCGGGAAGAAGACACAAAGCGCGCACGCTATGCGCGACATAGCACGGTGAGTGTGTTTGACACTCAATGTCAGATTTCGATCTGGCGTCCCGCGATCAACGCGTTGTCGATCTTCTTTTCGAGTTGCTTGAGGTCGCGCAGCGATGCGACTTCTTTGGCGTTGGCTTCCTGCGACACCTTGAGGAAGTCGTGCGTGATGTTGAGAGCAGCCAGCACAGCGATCTTGTCGTACGGCAGCGAGGCACTGCGATTCCGCATCTGCTCCATCTGCTGATCGAGATAACGTACCGAACGGCGCAGTGCTTCTTCCTCTTCGGGTGGACAGGCGATCTGGTAATCGCGGCCAAGGATCGTAATGGTGATCGACGGCGTGGCCATCACTGTTGTCCTTCTGTTGTCTGTGTCGGCAATTGTCCCTGCTCGATGGATTTGAGCCGGCGCAGTACTTTTTCCATGCGGGTGCGTGCTACCTGTTGATTGCCCAGCAGCATTTCCTTTTCGTGGCGCAGCTGGTTTTCGCGGTCACGCAACAGCTGGTTTTCCTTCTTCATTTCGCTGCACAGGCGGATGAGCTCATCCACTTTGTCTTCGAGGGTTTTCAGATTGCTGTTGCTCATGCGATTGCATGCATCGTCAAGGAAATTGTTTGCCACTATAAAACGCTGAAATTACAGGGTCAACGACAGTATTCCTGCAGTGAATTCTGAACATTTTGTGACGCTGCGCGTGCAAGTGAGAACGCTGCCTGTGCAGTGGTATCATCGCCGCGAATCATGCCAGCGAGAACACCATGACCCCCGATTATTCGATGATGCAGCAACTGCTCGGAAGCAACTTGCCGCAATACACACCAGCGGCGCTGCACGGCACTGTAGCCGGCCTTTTGAGCAGCGGTGCGCCCGATATTGATGAAGAAGACGTTGCCACCTTGTTGCAATGCGAGTTCCCGCCGGTGATCGGTCGCTTGCTGGCCCTGCTGATCAGCAACACCCGTGAGCAATTGCAGGAGCCGGATTTCTCGTTCCAGCTGTTGCTGCCGCAGGATGACGCCAGCCTGGCTTCCCGCGTTGGTGAACTCGGCCTCTGGTGCGAAAGTTTCACTGCGGCATTCTCTGCCGGCTTCGTGCTGTCGGAAACGGCGCTGGGTACCGAGGGCCGCGAAGCATTGACTGATATCGCCCAGCTCTCCTCGCTGGTAGACGAAGCCGAAGATGACATGGAAGACCAGGAAGAAGACTACATGGAACTGGTGGAATACGTGCGCATGGCCGTCGTCACTCTCTATCAGCAATTGTGTGGTGCTGCTGCCGAGACCGGCATTGCGCCGATGCAGCCTCTCAGCGACGGCGATACCGTGCTGCACTGAGTGCCCGTTTCCCTTACTGCTCTCACGACCGGACAAACCATGCCTATTTCACTGAAAGAGTATCAGCAACGCCGTCAGGACCTGATAAACCACATGGAGCCGAACAGCATCGCGATTCTGGCGTCCGCCAATCCGCTACTGCGCAACGGGGACAGCGAGTACCGTTTTCGTCAGAGCAGCGATCTGCATTACCTCACCGGCTTTGATGAAGCACACGCCGTGCTGGTGCTGATTCCCGGCCGCGAAAAAGGTGAGTGCCTGTTGTTCTGTCAGGAGAAGGACCCCTTGAAGGAACTGTGGAACGGCCGTCTGCTCGGGCCTGATGCTGCCATCCTGCAGCTCGGCGTCGACGATGCGTTCCCTATCACCGACATTGACGACATCCTGCCGGGCCTGATCGAGGGCTGCGAACGCGTGTACTACGCGATGGGCAAGGACGAACAGTTCGACCACCGCGTGATGGAGTGGGTGAAGGTGGTACGCCGGAAAGTGCGCAGTGGCGTGCATTCTCCGGGTGAGTTCATGGTGCTCGATCATTTGCTGCACGAGATGCGGCTGATCAAGTCAAAAGCCGAGCTGGATATCATGCGTGAATCCGGCCAGATCGCCGTGCGGGCACACAAGCGCGCGATGCAGGTCAGCAAGCCGGGTCTTTTCGAATACCAGGTGGAAGCCGAGTTCATGCACGAGTTCTTCCGGTCCGGCTGCCGGGCGCCGGCCTACACGTCGATCGTCGCCGGTGGAGCCAACGCCTGCATCCTGCATTACAACGAAAACAACATGGTGCTGAACAACGGCGACCTGCTGTTGATCGACGCTGGCTGCGAGTACGAATACTACGCCTCCGACATCACCCGCACGTTTCCGGTCAACGGCAGGTTCTCACCGGAACAGAAAGCCATTTACGAATTGGTGTTGAAGGCACAGCTCGCTGCCATCGAGCAGGTGAAGCCAGGCAATCACTGGAACGATCCACACGACACCACCGTGAAAGTACTGACCGCCGGCCTGGTTGAACTCGGCTTGCTGCAGGGCGAAGTCGACAAGCTGATTGAAAGCGGTGCTTACCGCGACTTCTATATGCACCGCGCCGGCCACTGGCTCGGCATGGACGTGCACGACTGCGGTAACTACAAGATCGACGGCAAGTGGCGCCAGCTGGAACCCGGCATGGTGCTCACGGTGGAGCCCGGCCTCTACGTGGCAGTGAACAATGAAAAAGTGGAGCCACGCTGGCGTGGCATCGGTGTGCGGATCGAAGACGACGTGGCAGTGACCCGCAGTGGTTACGAAGTGCTCACCAGTGGGCTGCCGAAAACCGTCGCCGAGATCGAAACCTTCATGGCAGCCAGATGATTCCGCAACACGCCCATTACGACGTCATCATTGTCGGCGCCGGCATGGTGGGTGCGGCGCTGGCGTGTGCGCTCACCCATGCACCGGCGCCGCCACTCAAGCTGCTGTTGGTGGAGGCCAGCCGTGTGCAGACCGGCAAGGCCGAACAGCCAGGCTTTGATGCGCGCAGTACGGTGCTGTCGGCCGGTACCGTGGATTACCTGAAGTTATTGGGCCTGTGGCAAACGATGGCGCCAAGTGCCGCAGTGATTGAAAAGATCGCGGTCAGCGACCAGGGCCATTTCGGTGGCGTGCAGATGGATAACCGCGAAGCCGGTGTGACTGCACTCGGCCATGTGGTGGAGAACGCGGCGATTGGTCGCGCTTTGAACGCGGCGCTGTCGCAGAACCAACAGCTGGAGCTGTGCAGTCCGGTGCAGGTCACCAAACTGACACCGCACGTGCAGGGCATGCAGTTGGCGCTGCAGTCCGGCGAAGCGGCAACGTCGGTGAATGTCACCGCCTCACTGGTGGTGCTGGCAGAAGGTGGCCGCTCCGGCCTCGCCCAACAACTCGGCATCCACTTCAATCAAAACAGTTACGGTCAGCGCGCGATCATTGCCAACGTGGCCTTGTCGCAGCCGCATCGTGGCATTGCCTATGAACGTTTTACTGCCAAGGGTCCACTGGCATTGTTGCCACTGACCCCGCACAGAGGCCGCCATCGCATGGCGCTGGTATGGACACACCCGGAAGACGAGACCGATGGCGTGCTGGCGCTGCCTGATACGGAATTTCTGGCCAAGCTGCAGCACGACTGCGGCCAGCGTGCCGGTACCCTGCTGCATGTAGGCCAGCGCGCCAGTTATCCGCTGACCTTGCAGGTAGCAGAAGAACAGTACCGACCTGCCCTGGTGTTGCTCGGCAACGTGGCGCACACCCTGCATCCGGTGGCGGGGCAGGGCTTCAACCTGGCGCTGCGGGACGCGATGGCGCTGGCTGCCAATGTGCGGCAGTCGCGGCGCGAAGGGCACAGCGTTGGCCACAGCTCCCGGCTGCAAGGCTGGTGGCATCAGGTAGAACAGGATCAAGGCCGCACCATCAGCTTCAGCGACGGCATGACGCGGCTGTTTTCCAACCCGAACCCCGCGCTGTCGGTGCTGCGCAAGGGCGGCATGGCCGGGCTCGAACTGCTGCCACCGATCAAAGGTCTGTTCATGCAGCAGGCACTCGGTTATCACGGCCCGTCTGTCCGGCTGTGATGACGCCAGGCTCCGACATGCTCACGCTCATGCAGCAACTCGAGCTGCAGTTGCTGCATACCGATTTTCGCAACAATACTGCCGCGCTCGAACAACTGCTGGCACCTGACTTCGTTGAAGTGGCGCCCAGCGGACACCCCACGTCGCGCGCTGAAGTCATCCACTGGCTGTTACAGAAAGATCCAGCAGATCGCTGGCAGTTGAGTGACTGGCACGTGAGTGAACTGGCTGCCGATGTCCGGCTGGTGCGCTATCACGCTCTGCGCAGCGTGCCGGCTTCCGCCAGCAAGGGCGCCAGCCATGTTTCACTGTGGCGGCTCGATCGTGCCACTGAGCGCTGGCAATTACATTTTCACCAGTCGACCAAATGGACAACCTGACCCACAGCCTTATCGGTGCCGTCGTTGCCGAAACTGCCGTGCGTTTCGTGCCGGTGCTGAAATCCACGTTGCCGGCCACCACGCGCCGCACGCTGTATTTTTCACTGCTGGTGCTCGGCAGCAACTTTCCCGATCTGGATCTGCTCTACACCGGCTTTGGTGGTGCCAAACTGGATTACCTGCTGCATCACCGCGGCCACACGCATACCTTGATTGGCGCCGTGCTGATATCGGCGTTCATGTTTCTGTGTGCGACAGGCTGGCTGCGCTGGCGCGGTATTGCTTCTACTGTTGCAGACCGGCGCTGGCTCGGTGTGCTGGCACTGCTGGCGCCGCTGCTGCATATCGGCATGGATGCCACCAACAGCTATGGCGTGCATCCGTTCTGGCCGCTTGATAACCGCTGGTTCTACGGCGATTCGATATTCATCATCGAGCCGCTGTTCTGGGCAGCGGCAGCGCCATTGGTGTTCCTGCTGCAAAGCCCGCTTGCGCGGGGCGCGATCGTATTCGTGCTGTTGCTTGCGGTTGGGTTGGCGTTTGGCAGCGGCCTGGTGCTGCCGGAGTTGGCAGCCTGTCTGCTGTTGCTGATGGCGGGCTTGTTGTTTGCCGGCTGGCGCGCTTCAGCACGTTTTGCTGTGGCCAGCAGTCTGCTGGCGGCAGTTGCTGTGGTGAGCATGTTCCTGCTGGCGGGCCGCATGGCCGCTACCCGCATCAGCACGCAGGTAAGCAGCCAGTTTCCGCGCGCCAGCCTGCTTGACTCTGTGCTCACGCCATCACCGGTGAATCCTTTTTGCTGGGATGCGATCGTGGTGCAGCTCGACGCTGACACCTACACCTTAAGGCGGGGCCTGTTATCGCTGGCGCCCGCATTGTTGCCGGCCGCAGAGTGTCCACAGCCGAATGCCACGGCGCAGACCACTGCGGCTTTCACTCCGGTAATGCGCGCCAGCACTGCAAGTCTGCATTGGCAAGGTGAACTGGCGATGTCGCGCAGCGAACTGCAAAGCGTGACAGCAGGCAACTGCGAAGCGGCTGCACTGGCCATCTTTGCGCGGGCACTATGGATAAGCCGTGAACAGGATCAGTGGCTGATAGGCGATCTGCGTTTCGATCGTGAACCCGGCCCCGGCTTCGCCGAACTCTTGCTTGATGCCGATGCTGCCAACTGCCCCACCAATATTCCGCCGTGGTCGCCGCCACGAAGCGATGTGTTGGTGAACGACTGATTCAGCCTGTCAGCTATTGAAAAATAGATAGAGAAGAAACAAAGACCGCCCCGGTAACGAGGCGGCCTTTCTGCTTTCTGCAGCATCGAAATTAGCAAAGTCTCCTGCAGCCGGGTCGGTTTCGATTAACCCACGGAGGACTTATGCAAACCACCAAAACCAATGTCTATACCACTGCCGGCGGCATCGAGATCCATCGCGCCAGCATCGACGTCGACTATGCCGACGCCACCGCCGAACTGATCTCGCGGCTCGATGCCGAGCCCGGCGTATTGCTAAGCTCCGGCTGCGAAGTGCCCGGACGCTATGCAAGGTGGGACCTCGGCTGCGAAGCCGGTGGTGTTTGAAGAAGAACGCACGCGTCAGCGCAGTGTGTTCACTGTACTGCGGCTGTTACTGAATCTGTTCAGGAGCAGCCAAGATCCGTACCTCGGCTTGTATGGCGCCTTCGGCTACGGGTTGGCGTTCCAGTTTGAAGCACCGCAATTGCGGTTGCCGCGCAACGGCGCGCAGCAGCTGTATTACGACTTCAGCGCAAACTCTGATGGCGTCTCTTGCAGCACGCGGGAATTTCCACGGGTGGTCACGCCTGAGCCATTCCGCTTGGCGCCAGTCGCCGATACCAGCGTGCGCAGCGATCATGCGGTCGGTGAGTACGAAGCTACCGTGCGCAAGGCCTTGCAGTACTTCGGCAGCAGAACCCCTCACCCTATGGCGCGCTGATGAATCTGGGTGAACAGGAATTTCTGGTAGCGGCATCGCCGGAGATGTACGTGCGGGTGGAAGGCGATCGCGTTGAAACCTGTCCGATTTCCGGCACCATCGCGCGTGTGTCGTGCCGGCAGCATCAAGGTGATTGGCCGCCGCCAGATCGAGTTGTATTCACGTCTGATCCACACGGTTGATCATGTCGAAGGCCGCTTGCAGCCCGACTGCGATGCGCTCGATGCCTTTCTGTCGCATGCATGGGCCGTCACCGTGACCGGGGCGCCGAAACAGGCAGCGATCCAGTTTCTCGAAGACCACGAGAAATCACCGCGCGGCTGGTACGGTGGTGCCATTGGTGCGCTGCATTTCAACGGCAATCTCAACACCGGCCTTACCTTGCGCACCATGCAGATCGTCGATGGCGTCGCCCACGTGCGTGCCGGCGCCACGCTAGTGGCGCGCGCGTGCGCACGTTACGGCCACACGGAGTGGCGTTGCAGTTGGCGGCACAGAGGCCCGACCTCGTGGTGCTGTCACCCGGCCCCGGTCGTCCGGCAGACTTCGGGATGAGCAAAACGCTGGCCACACTCGACTATCCGATGCACGGCAAACAATCGGCACTGGCGCAGCAGGAAGGCTGGCTGTTCGAAGGGCTGCCGGCCGGTATCAGGGTAGGGCGTTACCACTCGCTGGTGGCGGCGACAGTGCCGGACTGCCTGCGAGTTACTGCGCGTACTGCTGATGGACAGGTGATGGCGATCGAGCACAGGCAGTTGCCGATATTTGCCGTGCAGTTCCATCCGGAATCGATCCTGATCTTACAGAGTGATGCGGGAAGGTTGTTGCTGGCGAACGTATTGCAGACGCTGGCAGGCCAGGCATGAGCTTGGGTCAATGCTGCTCAAGTCGTCATTCCCGCGTAGGCGGGAATCCACTGGTGTGATTGGATCCCCGCCTTCGCGGGGATGACGAACGCCTTCGCGGGGATGACGAACGCCTTCGCGGGGATGACGAACGCCTTCGCGGGGATGACGAACGCCTACGCGGGGATGACGAACGCCTTCGCGGGGATGACGAACGCCTGCGCAGTCATGTGAGCAATCAGTCAGCAGCAGTAACGCGACCAACCTCGGTACCATCCGGTCCACGCACAGCAGTCACGTAGCCGCCGTCGTTGCCGTTGCGCATCGGTGCAATGCGGATGGCGATGGCATCGCCAACCTTGAACAGGTTGGGTGTGAGGCCCTGGCGCGACATGTTGTTGCGGCTGTGGCCTTCAAACTCGATGTTGCGGGTGCCCTTGGCGTCGGTCACTTCCAGCACGAGATGCATGTGCGGGTTGGCAAAACGCACTTCCACTACCTTGCCTTCGGTGATGACAGTGTTCTGGAAGTCGAACATTACAGCTGAATGGTGGGCAAAGGCGGGAACTGCGGTCAGCAGTGACAGCATCATGCCGGCGATCAGGTGGGTGATTTTCATTTCAGTCTCCTCTCTTGGGGCTTGCCTGGGACTTGCTTGGGATATTGCCTGGGAACTCGGGTTATTCCTGCACCATGGTGAGACCTTTGGCCTCATACAGCGCAATCAGATCGTCGAGCCACTTCGGCTCGGTGCATTCGTACGACTTTACGCTGTAGTCGGCCATCGCCTGCCAGCGCTTGGTGGTGGTGAACGGCTCTTCCAGCCAGACGGGATCGGTCAGCGTCAAATCGGCGGCAAGCACCGGAGTGCCATCGGGCTGTGGCGCATCGAAATAGTATTCCTCGTGGATGGTAGCCTGGGCCGAGTGCGGATAACGCGAATCGACCTGTGTCTTCAGGTTGACGGTATCGACAATCAGGCGATCGCCTTCCCAGTGGGCAGTGGAATAACCATTGCGCTCGGGGAAGAACTGGCTCGGGTCCTGCGCTTTGTCGTCGATGAACATGCGGCGCATTTCACTGTGGGCTTCGTAGATCACGAACAGCTGGTCGGGGCGCTGGATGATTTCCATCGGATAGCCGCCGGAACCCAGCATCGACGACGGCATGCCGCCACCAACGCAGGCGTTGCCTGGTGAGTAGTCGGTGCCTTCAGTCACGGATTTGTAGTCAGCAACAGCGGCTTGGGCAACGGCGGTCAGTTTCGGTCCGCCGGCCGGTGCGGTGAAGGCACCCGCAGCAGCTGGAGCCCCACGATAGGTTGTCCACGCACCGCTGAAATCAGGTACCGACGGCATCGCTTCTGCAAAGGTGCTGGCTGAAACGGCAGTGTCTTCGCCGGCAGCGGTCGGCGCCTGTGCGGCTGGTTGGCAGGCGGACAGCACCGCCATTGATGCAAGCACGGTGCTTATTTTTTTCATATTTTTCATGCGGTTCCCCTCAGAAAGGCTGAAAAGCCATCATAGCGGGGCAGGGGGGCGC
>CAISOD010000050.1 GCA_903887045.1 uncultured Gammaproteobacteria bacterium
GACGACCACAGCGGTATCGACTACCGGCTGGACCGGAGCCTGCCGCTGTTGGTCAAAGCGCTCGGTTAGAGCTGATAAGCCGCCTGCGCTTCCTTGAATTTCACAAAGTAATCCAGTGAATGCGGATTGCTCATCGCATCCTTGTTGGCGGATTTTTCCAGCGGGAACCCCAGCAGGATCTTGCGCACCGGTACTTCCATTTTCTTGCCGGTCAGCGTGTAGGGAATTTCCTCTACCTGGTAAATCTCGTCGGGGATATGGCGCGGGCTGTAGTCCTTGCGCAGCTTGGCGTTGATCTTCTGTTTGATCTCGTCAGTCAGCGTGGCCCCTGGTTTCATTTTGACAAACAGCGGCATGAAGAAACGGCCACCTGACAATTCGAGATTGACGATGATGGAATCGGCCACATCGCCGATGCCATCAACGCTGCGATAGATTTCGGCGGTACCAATGCGGACACCGAAGCGGTTGAGTGTGGCGTCGGAGCGACCCAGCACGAAGCAGCCGTCGTCTTCGTTCATCATGAAGTAGTCGCCCTGGCGCCAGATACCGGGGTAATCGGAGAAGTAGGTTTCGCTGTAGCGGGTGTTGCCGGGATCATTCCAGAAGTAGAGCGGCATCGATGGCATCGGCTGGGTCACAACAAATTCGCCGACCTCGTTGACCAGGGTGTTGCCCTTGTCATCGAACGCACGCAGATCCACGCCAAGATGCGGCATCTGGATAATGCCGGCGCGCACTTCCATGCCGGGCATCGGGCCGCAGAAACCGGAGCAGATATCGGTGCCGCCACTGCCGGGCCCGACCAGGATGTCTGCCTTTACGTTCTGGTAGAACCAGTTGGTGCATTCAGCACTTACGGGCGAGCCGGCCAGCATGATGGCGCCGAGCTTTTCAAACTTGTATTTGTCCTTCGGCACAACGCCGGCGTTTTCCTGCATCTGCTGCAGGGTGGGGCTGGCACCGAACAGTTTGGCACCGGCTTCGTCGGTCATCTTCCACAGGGTGTCTGCCTCAGGCCAGGTGGGGTTGCCGTCGTAGAGGATCGGGCGGGCTTCTACCAACATGGAGCAGCAGACAAAGTTCCACATCATCCAGCCGGTGGTAGTGAAGAAAAACATCCGGTCGTCGGGTTTCAGGTCGTAATGCAGGCTGCTGAGTTTGTGGTGTTCCAACAGGATGCCGCCATGGCCGTGCACGATGGCTTTCGGCAGCCCGGTGGTGCCGGATGAAAACAGGATCCACAGCGGGTGGCCGAAGGGCACCTGCTCGAAGGTGAACTCGGCGGCGCTGACAGCAGGCCCGCTCATCACGTCCTGCCACAGCAATGCGCTTGCCACCGGTGGGGTAGTATCGGATTTGTCCAGATAGGGCAGGTAGATCACCTTGTCGAGGGAAGGCAGCGCCTTGACGATCGCTTCAACTTCCTGTTTGCGGTTGAAAGGTTTGCCCTTGTATTGGTAGCCATCACAGCAGAACAGTACCTTCGGCGAGATCTGCGACAGCCGATCAAGTACGCTCGGCGTGCCGAAATCGGGAGAGCAGGAAGACCAGATGGCGCCGATTGAGGCAGTGGCCAGCAATGCTGTTACCGCTTCCGGAATGTTGGGCAGGTAGGCCGCCACACGATCTCCCGGCTTGATACCGAGTGCGCGCAGTTGGGTCGCAAGTTTGCGGACATTGCTGGCGAGGGTGGTCCAGTCGAGCTCTGCCAGTGGCTGGGTTTCGCTGCAATGCAACAGGGCAGTCTTGCCGGGCTTCTCATTGCGCATGATGTGCTGGGCCCAGTTGAGTCTTGCACCGGGGAACCATTCGGCACCCGGCATCGTGCGTTTACCGAATACGGCAGTGGGAGGTGCACTGGCTTCTATGCGGAAGTAGTCCCAGATACTCTGCCAAAAGTCATCGAGGTGTTCGATCGACCAGCGCCGCATCTCCTGATAGCTGGCGAATTCGAGATTGCGTTCGCGTTTGAGCCAGAGGCGGTACTGTTGCAGGTTGGAGTTTGCAATCCACTCTTCAGTAGGCTGCCACAGAATTTGTCCGACGGTTACCATGCGATCTTGAATCCTGACAGAAGCCATGCAGTTTGGTTGAGGGTTGACCAGCTGCGGACTGTTCCGCAATGGCAACCTTGTTATCATGGCGGGGTTGGCATTTTTTGATCCCTTGCTTGGCAAAGGATGTTACCACCCGCCCCTGAAGCGGGTCATCTTCCGGGATCGACTTCCTGAATGGAAAAACCATGCGACTGACACTATGCGACTGACACTATGCGACTGACAGCGGTGATCGTGCTTGTGGCATTGCCGTTGCTAGCCAGTTTGGTTGTCTGGAACTACTTCACTGGCCAAAGCCGCTCCGATGCATCAGTGTCTGTTACGCCGATACTCGCCACAGATCACCCTGAGGCTGCCATTTACCTGGCTGAAAGCAAGGGCTGCACCGCCTGCCACTCGCTCGACGGCAGTATTGGTATCGGACCCAGTTGGGAAGGCATTTATGGCAGCACACGCACATTTGCGGACGGCAGCATGTTGCAGGTAGATGAGGCTTATTTGCGGGAATCGATTCTGCAGCCAGGCGCCCGCGTGGTGGCCGGTTACCAGAACGTGATGGTTGCTCCTGCTTTGAGCGAGAACGAAGTGGCGTCGCTGGTGGAGCTGATCCGCCGCATGACGCCGGAGTTTGTTCAATGAACCGGCTGCGCTGCCTGATTGTTGTCGCCACAACGGTAGGGCTCACAGCCTGTAGTCCTGCTGATGACGCCGCCCTGATTCGGCGTGCACTGCAGCAACGTACCAGTGAACTGGCGGGTGAGTTCACCTCCTGCCCGCGTACCTCGACCAGCAGCCTGCCGGCTTTGCGAGCCGACAGCCGTTGCCTGCTGTTCAAAGTTGCGGAGAATCCCGACGCGCCTGATGGGCGCCAGCTTGACCTGCAGGTAATGGTGGTGCCGGCGGTGCGGCCACTGCCGGAAGCTGATCCCTTCGTAATCCTTGTCGGTGGTCCTGGTCAGGCTGCCACAATCGATGGCCTCGCCGTGCTGCCGATGTTCCAGCGTATCCGTGAGTCGCGCGACATACTGCTGGTGGATCAACGCGGCACCGGCCCCTTGAGTCCGTTCGATTGCGAGTTGCCGGATGATGATACTGCGTGGGATGCAGGCCTCGAATTGCAGCTCCAGCTGCAGCAGGACTATCTGACTGACTGCCTCGCCAAAATCGATGCCGATCCCCGTTTTTACACTACCGATCTTGCGGTCAAGGATCTGGATGCGATCCGCCAGTACCTCGGTTACAGCCAACTGAATCTGTGGGGTGTGTCTTATGGCACGCGTGTGGCGCTGGCCTATCTCAAGTACCACGAAGCTGAAACCCGCACCGTAGTGCTCGACGGTGTTGCGCCGGCCGGCATTCTGCCGCTGGAAGCCGCGCGTGATGGTGAGCGGGCTTTGCTGCATGTGCTCGACCTGTGCCGGGAAGAAGCCGGCTGCAATGCGCAGTTCCCCGCTTTGAAAGCCCACTATGAAGAGTTGCTGCTACGGCATGCAGTGCCGCAGGCCATCATGATCCGCGATGGCAGTGGTAACGACAAACCACAGAACTTTTCCGCCAGCACCTTGCAGAGTCTGCTGTTCAGTATGTTGTACAGCCGCGAGACGGCGCGATTGGTGCCGTGGATGATCGAGCGGATATATGCCGGGGACTTCGGTGCTCTTGGCGGTGTTGGCAATGCCAGCGACAGCATCAACCTGCCGATGCACATGTCGGTGATCTGCAGTGAGGATGTGCCACTCATTGCTGCTGCTGATCTGCAGCAGGCGCAAGGCAGCTTCATGTATGAGGCACTGGTGCTGCCACGCATCGAAGGTTGCAAGACCTGGCCGTCGCGCACCATGCCGGCTGATTACTTTGCTCCGGTGACGTCAGCCAGACCGGTGCTGATCTTTTCTGCCAGCCAGGACCCGGTGACGCCGAAACGCTGGGCCGAACAGGTGGCGCAAACCCTGCCGAACAGTGTGCAGGTGGAAGCTACCGGCGTCGGCCACGGCGTGTTCAGCTACGGCTGTGCCCGCGATCTGGTGGCAGAATTGGTGGAGCAGGGCAGTGTTGCCGCGCTGGACACCAGTTGCCTTGCTGAGCTGTCCACTCGACCATTTTTCGTCAATGCCAACGGGAGCGTCGCCGATGATCCGGGTCGCTGATCTCGTCAAGCATTTCGGCACTGTGCGCGCGGTTGATGGTGTCAGTTTCACCGCGCGTGATGGCGCCATCACCGGTTTGCTCGGGCATAACGGCGCCGGCAAATCCACCACGTTGCGGGTGCTCTATGGGCTGCTCAAAGCCGGGCATGGCAGCGCCCATATCGACAATGTCGACGTTGCGCAGGACCCACGGCAAGCACAGCGACTTACCGGCGTGATGACAGACGCCCATGGTCTGTATCCCCGGCTTACTGCGCGCGAACACATTGCCTACTTTGGTGAGCTGCGCGGCATGACCCGACAAATGATCGTGCAGCGCACCGGCTGGCTGCTGGAAGCCCTCAACATGGAGTCAATCGCCGATCGCCGCGCTGAAGGCTTCTCGCAGGGTGAACGCATGAAGGTGTGCCTGGCTCGCGCGCTGGTGCATGATCCGCAGAACCACATCCTTGATGAACCCACCAATGGTCTCGATGTGATGACCATCCGCAGCGTGCGAGCCTTGTTGCAGCAGCTGCGCGCCGCCAACAAGTGCATCCTGCTGTCGTCGCACGTGATGCAGGAAATCAGCACGCTGTGCGATGAAGTCGTCATCGTCGCCGGCGGCAAAGTGCGTTTCCATGGCACGCTCGAAACGTTGCGGCAACAGACCGGCAACGCCAATCTCGAAGACGCTTTTGTCAACGTTGGCGGGGTGGAAGCATGTTGAGTCCCCTGCTGGTTGTCTGGCGCAAGGAAGTGCGCGATGCATTGCGTGATCGCCGTTCGTTGATGTCGCTCTGCATCTTCCCGGTCATTGGCCCGCTCATCATCCTGTACATGTTCAACCAGATTCTCGACACCGTCGAAGAGGCGCAGGACATCACGCTGCCTGTGATCGGTGCCAACGCTGCGCCAGACCTGATTGATTACCTGCAGCAGAACGGCGTTTTGGTGGAAACCGTCGAACCAGTGGCGGCGGGGGTATTGTCGCCAGCACAGGACACTGCGGTGCGCACTGCCATTGCCGAGCGCAGCTGGAATTTCGTGTTGCTGGTGCCGCCGGATTTCGGTGACCACATCAGCGAGGGCGAATCCGTCAACCTGGAGCTGCAGTACGACAGCTCGCGCCAGCGAGAGGCCGGCAAGGTGGCACGCATTGAAAACCTGCTGCAGGCCTGGGGCAGCGAAACAGCAGTACTGCGGTTGGTTGCCCGCGGCGTCAGTCCGGCGCTGGTGCGCCCGGTTTCCGTGGCGCGTATTGATGTGGCCAGCGAGCAGGCGAGGGCGCAGACAATACTCGGCATGGTGTCGATGTTTGTACTGTTGGCGGCTTTCGTCAGCGGCGTTGGCATTGCGATAGACGCAACCGCCGGCGAGCGTGAACGCAAGTCACTCGAGCCCTTGCTGGTGAATCCGATGTCGCGACTCAGTCTGATTCTCGGCAAATGGCTGGCAGCCTCGATGTTCTCGACAGCCGGTCTGGCGCTGGTGCTGGCACTCAATCTGACGGCATTGCACCAGGTGCCGCTGGAACAACTGGGCATAAGTTTCATCATGGGGCCGCGCGAAATCGCCGGCATCCTGCTGGCCACCTTGCCGGTCGGGTTCTTCGCTACCGCGTTGCAACTGCTGATAGGCTTGTTTGCGCGCTCATTCAAGGATGCCCAGGTGTATATCGGGCTGCTGTCGCTGCTGCCGATGTTGCCGTTCTACTACAACATGATGAATGACACCGGCCGCGAGCCATGGATGAATCTGGTACCGCTGCTCGGACAGAACATGCTGCTGACGGATGTTGTGAGCGGACGCAGCCCGGCGATGGTTGATTTCCTGCTGGCCGGCATCTGTCTGCTGGCATGGGCAGCGGTATTCATTGCACTGGCATCACACCTGTTGAAACGGGAGCGCCTGTTGTTTTCCTGACCGACTGACCATATTGCTTAAAATCAAGGCAAGCCGGGCAAAAGTAGTGTGCAATCAAGGACGTATGGCTATAATGCCGCCCCTTTTCAACCCCCGGCCACCAGGAAAACAGCACAGATGGCACACATGATGACGAGCGCTGGGATACGCCAGGCATTCCTGGACTATTTCCAGACGCAGGGCCACACCGCATTGGCCAGCAGCTCGCTTGTGCCCGGCAATGATCCCACGCTGTTGTTCACCAATGCCGGCATGGTGCAGTTCAAGGACTGCTTCCTCGGCATGGACAAGCGCGCCTACGTGCGTGCGGTGACTTCGCAACGTTGTGTGCGTGCCGGCGGCAAGCATAACGACCTAGAGAACGTTGGTTACACCGCGCGTCATCACACCTTCTTTGAAATGCTGGGCAACTTCAGCTTCGGCGACTACTTCAAGCAAGACGCCATCAAGTTCGCCTGGGAATTCCTCACCGTCACGCTGAGCATTCCAAAGGAAAAACTGTGGGTCACCGTATTCCGTGACGACGACGAAGCCGCTGCCATCTGGATCAACGAGATGGGGGTGCCGGCCGACCGCGTGACGCGCATGGGCGAGAAGTCAAACTTCTGGGCGATGGGCGACACCGGCCCTTGCGGTCCGTGCACCGAAATCTTCTACGATCACGGCCCCGATGTATTTGGTGGCCCGCCGGGCACCCCTGATGAAGATGGCGACCGCTACATCGAAATCTGGAACCTGGTTTTCATGCAGTTCAACCGCAGTGCCGATGGCAGCATGACGCCGCTGCCGAAACCGTCAGTAGATACCGGTATGGGTCTCGAACGCATCGCGGCGGTGATGCAGCACGTGCACAGCAACTACCAGATTGATCTGTTCCAGGCATTGATCAAGGCAGCAGCGGCGGCTACCGGTGCCACCGACCTGAACAGCACCAGTTTGCGCGTGATCGCCGATCACATCCGTTCCTGTTCCTTCCTTGTAGTTGATGGCGTAATTCCGTCCAACGAAGGCCGCGGCTATGTGCTGCGTCGCATCATTCGCCGCGCGATCCGTCATGGTCATCAGCTCGGCATGAAGCAGCCGTTCTTCCACCAGCTGGTGGCAACGCTGGCTGAAGTCATGGGCGCTGCCTATCCGGAAATTGTCAGGGACCAGCAACGGGTTGCCGACACACTGCTGGCTGAAGAACAGCAGTTTGCCCGCACCCTCGACAACGGCATGATCATTCTGAACCAGGCTATCACTGCGCTGAAAGGCGATGTGATTCCCGGCGACGTGGTGTTCAAACTGTATGACACCTACGGCTTTCCGGTGGACCTTACTGCCGACATTGCCCGCGAGCGCAAGCTGACTATCGACATGCAGGGCTTTGACGCAGCAATGGAAGTCCAGAAGCAACAGGCGCGGTCGGCCTCCCGTTTCGAAGCGCAGGAAGCCCTGAATGTTGGTGACGCAACTGAAACCCGGTTTGAAGGCTACGACTCGTTGCACTCTGTAGCCTCGGTGCTTGCACTTTACCGCGACGGCAAGCCAGTCGATGTGCTGAATGCCGGCGACAGTGGTGTCGTACTGTTGGCCAATACCCCGTTCTATGCCGAAAGCGGTGGCCAAATCGGCGATAAGGGAGTGCTACTCGGCACGGGTGTGCGCTTCGTCGTTGAAGACACCCGCAAACAGGGCAACTACCACCTGCATTTCGGCACGGTGGCCGAAGGTTCACTGGCCCGCAATGCCCACGTTGAAGCCGAAGTGAGCGACGCCCAGCGCCGCGCCACCATGCTGAATCATTCCGCTACCCACTTGATGCACGCTGCGTTGCGGCAGGTATTGGGCGAGCATGTTTCGCAGAAAGGCTCGCTGGTGAATTCGAATTACCTGCGTTTTGACTTCTCGCACAACAAGACCGTCAGTGACGCTGAGATCGAACAGATTGAAAACCTGGTAAATGCCCAGATATTGGCCAATGTGGACGTGCAGAAGCGGGTCATGCCGATTGACGATGCCCGCAAATTGGGCGCCATGGCACTGTTCGGCGAAAAATACGGCAGTGAAGTGCGCGTCGTAAGCATGGGCTCCGTAGAAGAAGGCACAACGTTTTCGCTTGAGCTCTGTGGTGGCACGCATGTGCAACGCACCGGGGACATCGGATTTTTCCGGATTGTGCAAGAGTCGGGTATTGCCGCTGGCGTACGGCGTATCGAGGCGATTACCGGCCTCAACGCTTTGGCGCGTGTGCGCAGCAACGAACAGAAGCTGCAGCAGATTGCCGCTTTGGTGAAAGGCTCGGAAAGCAACGTACTGGAAAAAGTCCAGCAGGCGCTTGCGGACGCGAAAGCGCTTGAGAAGGAAATGCAGCAGCTGAAAGCCAGGCTGGCTACAGCGGCCGGCGCCCAGTTGCTGGAGCAGGCAGTGCTGATCAATGGTGTAAAGGTGTTGATCACTGAAGTGGAGGGTATGGACAGCAAGTCCTTACGCGATACCGCCGAGCAGTTGAAGAACAAGCTAGGCAGTGGCGTAGTGGTGCTAGCGGCGAAGGAAGCCGGTAAGGTCAGCGTGGTGGTGGCAGTGACAGCTGACCTGACTGCGAAGGTAAAAGCCGGTGATCTGGTCAACAAACTGGCTGAGCATGTGGGTGGCAAAGGCGGTGGTCGACCTGACTTCGCAATGGCCGGTGGCACTCGGGTAGAGGGCTTGGCAGCTGTCCTTTCTACAGCATCTACATTGCTTGCAATCAGCTTGTGACACAGACAGTACACGCACCAGTGGAGTGCTACGCCAGTAGATGGCAAAATAATGGCAGCGAAATGCCCGGTTGATGAATACGGTTACCGGTCGGGATTGCAGTAATTGAATGACGTTGATATGGCATTGATATGGCTTTGATAGTCCAGAAGTACGGCGGCACCTCGGTAGGCACCATCGACCGCATCCGTAATGTCGCCAGCAAGGTTGCAAAGTACCGCGCTGAGGGCCACGACATCGTGGTCGTAGTGTCGGCAATGAGCGGGGTCACCAACAACCTGGTGTCAATGGCCCACGAGATTCAGAAAGAGCCATCTCCACGCGAGATGGACGTACTGCTTGCTACCGGTGAGCAGACGACAATAGCCCTGCTCTGCATGGCGCTGGAAAACATTGGTCTTCCGGCCCGCTCATATACGGGCAGCCAGGTGCGCATTCTTACCGACAGCGCCTTCACCAAGGCCCGCATCGTCAGTATTGACGATGCGCCGATCAGGAATGATCTGGCCGCCGGACGAGTGGTGGTGGTTGCTGGTTTTCAGGGAGTGGATGAAGAGGGAAACATCACGACACTGGGACGTGGCGGCTCGGATACTACAGGTGTGGCACTGGCGGCAGCCCTCAAGGCTGACGAATGCCAGATCTACACTGACGTAGACGGCGTATACACCACTGATCCGCGGGTGGTTCCGGAAGCCCGCCGGCTCGACCGCATCACCTTCGAGGAGATGTTGGAAATGGCCAGTCTGGGTGCCAAAGTACTGCAGATCCGTTCTGTGGAATTTGCCGGAAAGTACAACGTTCCGCTCAGGGTATTGTCCAGTTTTGAAGATGGTCCAGGTACGTTAATAGGCTCGGAGGAAGTACAGACTATGATGGAGAATCCGGTAATTTCAGGGATCGCGTTCACGCGGGATGAAACCAAACTGAGTATCCGCGGTGTGCCGGATGTTCCAGGCATGGCTTATCGTGTGTTCGGCCCGATCAGCGATGCCAACATCGAAGTTGACGTCATCGTGCAGAACGTTGGTATCAACCATACCAACGACATCACTTTCACCGTGCAACGCAAAGACACGGACAAAGCCGCACGCATAATGGAGCAAATCGCGAAGGATATTGGTGCCGAGAAAATTGAAGTGGACAACAAAGTAGCCAAGGTCTCCCTGGTCGGCGTCGGTATGCGGTCGCATGCAGGCATTGCCAGCAAAATGTTCGGAGCGTTATCCAAGGAGTCAATCAACATCCAGTTGATTACCACTTCCGAAATCAAGATCTCCGTCGTCATAGAAGAAAAGTATCTCGAGCTCGCAGTACGTGCCTTGCATGCAGCCTTCGGGCTGAAAGATCCGGCTTGAAGGCAAGCCAGGGAGCAGTCGGTTTCCACAGATGAATACAGTTGCTCAGGAGGCGCTGCCATCACCGGAAACCAGATTGCATGTTTGTAATTTGAGCACTGCAAGGGGTCTCGCAAGGAAACCAGCGTGCAATGTGGAGGTAGTACATGCTTATTTTGACTCGTAGAGTGGGTGAAACACTCATGGTCGGTGACGATGTCACCGTCACGGTGTTGGGCGTAAAAGGCAACCAGGTTCGTATTGGTGTCAATGCTCCAAAGGATGTGGCTGTGCACAGGGAAGAAATCTACGAGCGCATCCGCAAGGAGAATGAGGCAGGCAAGCCGAGTGGTGGTGCTGAAACCGATTGATCAGCAACCAGCACATCATGGCTGTTCGCCGCTGGTCATGGAGCGCAGGTGTGAGGTAATATGCCGCGCTCATTTGGAGAGATGGCCGAGAGGCCGAAGGCGCGCCCCTGCTAAGGGCGTATAGGCTAATCCCCTATCGAGGGTTCGAATCCCTCTCTCTCCGCCAGACATAAAAAAACCTCGGCATAGCCGGGGTTTTTTTATGTCTGGCTTTTCCCTAATTCAATGTGTTGTGTGAACAGCGACAGGAATTCGTCTTGCCTGTGGCTGGCCATGAGTACGGTGGTGTGGTGTTGGTCGGCAAGGTGTTCGAGAAAGTAGCGCACCCGGGCGCGGTTGATGTCATCGAGTCCTTGCGTGGGCTCATCGAGTATCAACAACATCGGTTGCTTCACCAGCGCGCGGGCGATCAAGGCCAGTCGTTGTTCGCCGTAGGAGAGTTGCTTGAACGGCGTGTCTTCGCGGCCGGCAAGACCCACCAGCGCCAGCCAGGTGCGCGCATGTCGGGTCTGCGAGGGTTCGACTGCATCATAAAGTCCGATGGTGTCGAAGAAGCCCGATAACACGATATGCAGTGCCGAGCCGGGCACGCGGTGGTCGCGGTGCAGCATAGGGGTCACGATGCCCATCTTGTTTTTCAGTTCCCAGATTGTCTCGCCACTGCCGCGTGTACGGCCAAAAAGCTGGAGGTCGTTACCGTAGCACTGGGGATGGTCGCCGGTGAGAAGGCCA
>CAISOD010000051.1 GCA_903887045.1 uncultured Gammaproteobacteria bacterium
CCATCTGAGGCATGGATGCCGAAGAGGGGAGCCCCCATGGATGGGTTTACGGCGTGTTTCGGAGGCCTGAAGCGGCGCCGGGCTATGAACAGAAAGCCTGGCCGCAGCAGGCTGCACGCCAATAACTAGCGAGAGATCAGATCCTGCGCCGCACTCAAAGCCGCGATAAGCGAGCCACTGTCAGCCTTGCCGGTACCAGCCAGATCAAGCGCAGTGCCGTGGTCGACGGAAGTGCGGATGAAGGGCAGGCCGAGAGTGTGGTTTACGGCTTCGCCGAAACCCTGGTATTTCAGCACTGGCAAGCCTTGATCGTGGTACATCGCCAGCACCACGTCGGCGTGTTGCAGATGGCGTGGTGTGAACAAGGTATCGGCTGGCAATGGCCCCTGCAGTTGCAGACCTTCACTGCGCAGCTTGGTGAGCACCGGGGTGATGATGTCGATTTCTTCGCGGCCGAGGTGGCCGTTTTCGCCGGCGTGTGGATTGAGGCCGGCCACCAGGATGCGTGGACTGGCGATGCCGAATTTGCGCACCAGATCCGCATGCAGAATCGTGATCACTGCTTCCAGCAGCGATGCCGTAATGGCTGCCGGCACTGCAGACAGCGGCAAGTGCGTAGTAGCCAGAGCCACGCGCAAGGTGGGGGTGGCCAGCATCATTACGACACGCTCCACCTTGCTCTGCTCGGCGAGGAATTCGGTGTGACCGCTAAAGGCGTAACCAGCGTCGTTGATCGTGCTCTTCTGCACCGGGCCGGTACACAAGGCGGCGAACTCGCCGTTCAGGCAGCCATCAACGGCGCGTTGCAGCGTCTGCATGACATAGTGGCCGTTGGCGATATCGAGTTTGCCTGGCGTTGCCGGTGTGCGCAGCAGCAACGGTAATACGCGCAAGGTGGCGGGGGGCAGCGTGCCGTCGGTAGCAGCATCGCGCTGGTAGGCAACTATCGTAAGCGGCAGCTGCAACAGCAGCGCGCGCTGGCGCAGCAGCTCAGGATCGGCGATTACAACGATATTGGCGGCAAGCCCCGCTTGTGCCAGCGCGATGCACAGGTCGGGGCCGATGCCGGCGGGTTCGCCGGGGGTGAGGGCCAGCAGAGGTCGCATCAAGGCCCCGGGTGCTCAGCCTTCTGCGGCGGCTTTGTCTGCATTGGTGTCGTCTGCAGCTTTTCCGGTGAGTACTTCATCCTTGATGTCGATGTAGTTGGTGTCGCGGATTTCGGTGAGCCAGTTCTGCAGTTCGTTCTCGAACTTGCGTTCGCGCAGGATCTGCTCGGCCTGATAGCGCTTGTTCTGCTCGGTCACGTCCTGGATGCGTTCATCCATCACTTCAATGATGTGCCAGCCGGTCTGCACGCGGAAGGGGGCGGACAAGCTGCCTACTGGCATCGATTTCACATGCTCCATGAAGTCGGGCGGCAGCATGCCATCGCTGATCCAGCTGAGGTCGCCACCGGACACCATCGAATTGGGATCGTCGGTGTTCTGGCGCGCGATGTCGGCAAAGTCTTCACCGTTCTGGATACGCTGGTAGATCGCATTGATCAGCGCTTCTGCCTGTGGTTCGGTACGGATTTCGGTGGGCTTGATCAGGATGTGGCGCACAAGGAACTGGTCCTGCTTGAGTTCGGAACCGCCGCGCGTTTCCAGCACTTTAACCAGGTGGTAACCGTTGGGACTGGTGAAGGGTTCGCTGACTTCGCCGGAGGTGAGTGAGGGCACCACGGTGGCGAACACCGTGGGCAGAGCCTCAATCTTCATCCAGCCGAGGTCGCCGCCGCTCAACGGAATACCACTGATCTGGCGCGAGGCGGCCAACTGGCGGATATCGGCACCGTCACGGATCTGCTGGTACAACAACTGCGCCAGTTCGCCGGCGCGGGTATCGGTGGCGTTGCCCGGGATCAGGATGTGGGCTACATGGTATTCCGGCGCAATGGCCGCGTTGCCGGCTTCCGA
>CAISOD010000052.1 GCA_903887045.1 uncultured Gammaproteobacteria bacterium
GAACTGTTCTTGTTCAGTTCCGGGGTAAAGCGCAGCGCGTTCAGGTTGGCCAGCGTGGCGTTGATGTCGGTGACCGTTCCCGTGATGGCAAAGGTGCCTGAGCCCAACGTACCGCTTGCCAGAGTGACTCCGGTGCCGAGCATAAGGTTGGACGTGCCACCCTGGCTAACGATGCTGAGCGTGATGCTGTCGGTACCTGCGGCGGCGGTGACCTGCACACCGGCGATGGCCAATTCGGTGTCTTCCGTCGTCACCCGGGAGGTATTGCTGCCCGAGTCGGTTATCGCCGTGGCGGCCAACACCTCGGACAGGGCCGCCAGCGCGCTCTCGCGCAGGGGCAAGGTGGATTCGATTGGGCCTGTCTGCACTTCCAGCGTCCAGTCACCGGCCAAGGCAGCGGCGCCGGTCGTGTTGGTGGAGGCCGCGACGTCGGCAGCCGTCAGCCCGGCAATGCCGCTGATGAGACTCCGGCCCGCCTCGCTGGCCGCCAGATCACAGCCGTAAAAGAGGATGTCGGCGCTCTCGGCAAGTCCGCCACGCCAGTCGATCAGGCCCTGCGCGTGTTCCGCCAGCGAAGCCGCGCTCAGACGGTCGCGACCCAGATAGACCGCGCCGGCTTCGCCGTGGCTCAGCACATGCACGGCGGAGAAGACCGGCAGGCCACCGGCACGCTCGCGCAGGGCGGCGGCGATCACATCGACTCCGGCATCGTCGCGCTGCAGCACGCGCACGGTCACGTTCGAGGGCAGGTCCGCCAACAGACTGTCATGGCCGCCGACTGCTGAATCAATCACGAGCAAGATCGTCGGCATGACCGGTTCGGCGGCGGCAGCCGGCGGCTCAGGTGTCCAGACTGCCAGCGTCGACATTGCCAGCGCGTCGGTGGTGGCGTCGGCCGCGGCGCCGTCGAAGAGCAGCCGCGGTTCCAGGGCCAGGGCACACACAGTCGGACGCAACCGGGCAGGGCGGGTTGCGGCGGCAGAAACTGCTGACGGTGTCGGAGGAGGACGTTTCACGAGAGGCCACACGGACTGCAGGCGCCAGCCGAATTGCCGTGCCTCAGGTCAGTATTATGGTGATGCCATCATGATACATTGTTGCAAGCATTTGGCGAAAGGTGGGCTCACTAACCCCGGCGGCGGCGATTTCCGTGCCGTAGAGGGAGCCGTTGTGCCAGTAGACCGACCAGTAGCCACCCAGCACCAGTTGCTTGGTGATGAACACGGCTCAACCACTGAAGGCTTGCTGAATTGCTTCTCAGCTCCTGCAAGCCTTGTCGTCGCATCATCCGTGATTGCTTTTGGTTGTTCATTACTCCTGATTATTGAACACCAGCGTCCGGTTTTGCTTATCGATTTACCGTAATGCTGGCCTGCGTGCCCGACGGGACAAACTGATCCCTGCCCATGCCCTTGGGCGCACTCGGGATGACCAGTTTCACCCACAGGGCATCCGTACCTTTGAAGTACGACGTCTCGGTTGCGTTGCGCAGGGCGTCGAGGCTGCTCTGCTGCTTGCCGGCGGTCGCGTTGGCGAAACCTGGCAGCTCGAACACCACCCATGAGTCTTTCGCCATCTCGCTCAGGCTGAGAGAAACTTCAGGCCTTGCGGTAAGTACCTGCATCTCGGTACCGGCGCGCACCGTGCTCTGGTTGGCCGTGATCTTGAATTCCTTGCCATTGCGAACCAGCGCAATGGGCGGCTGCGGCGTGGGCGGCGCAACTGGAGCGGCTCCAGCGGGCCGCGGGGCAGGGCGGACGTAGCCGAAGCCGAAGCCTCCTCGTAATGCACCGGGAGCGGGAGCGGCTACGGGTTGACCTGGCCGGAAAGCCAGGCGTCCGACATCACCCGCACACACAGAGGCGTTCCAGCTGGGATGAATCTCACAGGTGTCGTCAGTGGCGACGCTGTCGTTCTCGCCGTCGTGGATCAGGATGTAGGCGTCAGGCTTGCCACCCACCGAGCCGTCGAGGTCGTGGATTGCTGCAGTCCGATATGCCACGCCTCCGCGGTTGTCGTTATCGAATCGTGCATCGATGTTCGGAAAATACACCGGCTTGGCATTGACGAATTCCGCACCAGCGACGGTGCTTTCGGTAGTGACCGCCGCGCCGGTGAACAGCAGCCACGAAAGCGCGCCGGTCTTGCGACGCTCATTGTCCTGGTAATTCACGAATGTCGTGTTCACCACTTCATGACGGTAATCGTAGAACTCGTAGCCGCGGATCGGGAAATCAGGAATCAAGCGCTTAGGCAGGCTGCGGCCGTAGGCCTTTTCCTCTGGCGTTATGGGATTGCCTTTGTTGTCGGTTTCGCCCACCAACAGCGAATCAACCAGGCGCGAGGTGAAACGTTCACTGCCGAAGGTGCCGGTTGAATGCGTCATGCCAATGGCGTTGTCAGCGAGTTTCGCGTTGCTGAATACGTGCAGCTCACCGCGGCCCCAGATCCCACCATTGCGGTTCTTGTAGCTGGTCAAATCCTCGAAGTGCGATTCCACCATCGCGCTGTAGGGGTCAGCAGGATTCTCCAGCGGCGTGTAC
>CAISOD010000053.1 GCA_903887045.1 uncultured Gammaproteobacteria bacterium
CACTGCTGGCTACCTGCGGTTTCGCCATCAGCGCTCAGGCCGAGTCCACCGCCAGCAAAAGCGGCAACTGGTCGGATAAAGCCACCTGGGCTGCTGGGGCGGTTCCCGCGCAGGGTGAAGTCGTCACTATTCCCACAGGCTCAGAAGTGGTACTCGACGTCAGTCCGCCTGCCCTCAATGGCATGACGATCAGCGGCAAACTCAGTTTTGCCGACAACTCCGATCTGGCACTGAACATTGAGTGGATCATGGTGCATGGCGAGTTGGAGATCGGCACCGAAGCCAAGCCCTTCACGCACAACGCGACGATTACTCTCACCGACAATGTCAAAGACGAGCAGCTGATGGGCATGGGTGATCGCGGCATCATGCTCTCGGGCGGTACGCTGAACATGCACGGCACGCGCAGCAACAGCTGGACCAAACTTTCCACAACTGCCGCCGCCGGCGCTGCTTCGATCGAGGTACTGAACGCTGAACAATGGAAAGTGGGTGACGAGATTGTGCTGGCGTCGACCGACTTTGATCCGCGCCAGGCTGAGCGCCGCAGCATTGCTGCCATCAGCGGCAACACCATTACGCTCGATAAAAAATTGGACTACATGCACTTTGGCAAGATCACTTTCGAGGTGGATGAGCGCGGTGAAGTGGGCCTGTTGACCCGCAACATCAAAGTGCAGGCGTCGGAAGATGCGGCAGAGTCCTACTTCGGTGGCCACATCATGGCCATGGTGACCAGCAAGATGTATGTCGAGGGCGTGGAGCTCAACCGCATGGGCCAGCACCTGGAACTGGCGCGCTATCCGATCCACTGGCATCTGGTGGGTGAAAGCGGACAGGGCCAGTACATCAGGAACGCTGCCATCCACGACACCTTCAACCGCTGCGTAACCGTACACGGCACCAACAAGCTGCGCATTGAGAACAACGTGACCTACAACACCGTGGGCCACTGCTTCTTCATGGAAGACGGTATCGAAAGCGGTAACGAGTTCGTCAAGAACCTGGCCATCCAGACCAAGTGTCACCCCACCATGGAATGCATCCCCAACAACCTGGCCGCCAACGGCGAGATTGATGGCGATCGTCGCGCCCTCAGAGAAGCCAGTTTTTCCGGCGAGCACACCCTGCTGCCCTCAGACAACACGGCGTCCTCCTACTGGATCACCAATCCGGACAACAGCTACATCGATAACGTGGCAGCCGGTTCCGATTCGATCGGCTTCTGGTTTTCGCTGCCAATGCATCCGCAAGGCGCGTTCATGGGCTCGGAAGACAGCCTGAATACCTGGCCGCGCCGTATACCACTGCGCAAATTCAGCGGCAACGTGGCCCATTCCAACTTCGACGGCTTCATGATTGACAGGCACATCGACGAAGACAACACCTTCGGTCTGGCCTCGCTGCCCTTGCTGCCCTTGGTAGATCCTACTGATCTGGAGAGCGAAGTGTTGGAGACGCACTTCGAGAACCTGACTGCATACAAAAACCGCAATGGTGGTCTGTGGGGCCGCGGCGACCTTTACGTCTACAGCAACGCGAAATTCGCCGACAACGCCATTGGCATGACGCAGGCCGCTGGCGACATCGGCAGCCTGCCGTTCAGTTCGCGGCTGATTGATTCGCTGGTCGTGGGCGAGACCGACAATATCGGCAATCCTACAACGCCGGAAGAAATCGCCTATGGCCGCAGCCTGCCGAAGCGCCGGATTCCGGACTTCCCGATCCGCGGCTACGAATACTACGATTACCGCGATGATGTGATTAATACGACCTTCGTGAATTTCCAGGATAACGCGCAGCGCAAAACAGGCGCGCTGTCCGTCCTGTTGTACACGAGCGCGGGGCTCAGTACCGGCAGCACCATCAGCGGTGCAAAATTCGTCAACGCCAAGCCGGCCTATTTCCCGCTTTTCGATACCCGCTTCGACAATGACAACCGCGGCGGCAACGCCTATCGCACCCTGTCGATCCACGACGTGGACGGCTCGGCGACCGGCATTCCCGATTCCCACATCATGCTGCACGACGGCGAGAACGACAGCGTCGTCACCGACGACAGCTGTGAGATTCATCCCACTTGGAACGCCTCTGTGTGCACGGGTGACGTCGGTCGCCTGAATCTATCGGATGCCAGAGGAGAATTTCCAAAGGCGGTCAATCTCGAATCCCGCACCGCTCGCTACGCCTTGATCGGTGGGCTCAGTCCAAATGCGCCGGACACTGAACTTGTCCGGTCCCAACGTGCCGCACTGCGCGCCCGTCGTCCTGCGCAGCCGCCCATCGCGCTGGTTCGCAATGGCAAGGAATTCAAGGTAAACGGCGACCAGAGCACGGTGAAGGCCGGCACCGAGATCCAGGTACTTACCGAAAGAACTGAAGTCACTCTCAGTCTGGCTGAAATGGATCAGGGTTCATGGGTCATGTTCGAACTGCCGGGTTTCAGCAATGCAATGTCCGGCACCAAAGCGAGCAGCATGGACGCCTTGCGCGCAGCGAACGAGACGTCGTATTTCAATGACGGGGATAAGCTCTGGATCAAACTGGTGGCCGCTGCTCCGGTCAAGCCGGTCATTCGCCCAACGGATCTGCAAACCAGCATAACGGTCAGCCGCTAGGCATGGGCCAACCGGAACCAGGAATCCGGTTGTCAGCACTGAGCCTGGCACTCGGCAGTCTCGTCGGCTGTCAGACGATGGTGCCTCCATTGGATGCGGTGATTGGCGATACCGGCCAACCGCTGTCGGAGCTGGCGCAGGCTGCCGATGTCAAAACCTATGAGCTGGATCTTGATATCGATATGGCGCGGCACACCTTGCGTGGAGTCGGCCGTACCGGCTTTGTGCTGTTACAGCCTGCAGCGCAGCTGGAGCTGAAACTTGACAGCCGTTATCGCATCGACCGAATAGAGGTGGATGGCCAGGCTGCCACTTACGAGCGCACAGGCGGTGTGCTGACAATTGCGCTGGGTGCTGAACAACCGCCTGGCAGCGCCATCGAAGTTGCCGTGTTTTATCGTGGGCGGCCGCATGCAGCGAAGAATGCGCCGTGGGATGGCGGTACCGTGTGGGCGAAAACAACCGACGGCAAAGCGTGGATGGCTACCGCAGTGCAAGGTGAAGGTTGCGATTTGCTGTGGCCCTGCAAAGACCATTTTGGCGACAAAGCCGATTCGATGCGCATTCGACTCACCGTCCCCAATGGGCTGTCTGCTGTCACCAACGGCGTGTTGCAACAAGTCACCGCAGTGGGCAGCGACAAACAACAGTTTGACTGGTTGTTGTCTGTGCCAGCCAGTGACAACAATATCGCGTTGAATGTCGGACCTTACCAACGCATCCAGACCAACTACACCAGCATCAACGGCAGCGAAGTGCCGGTTGAATTCTGGGCACTGCCGGAAAATGCCGACAAAGCCAGAACCTTGTGGCAGCAGGATTTGCTGCAGCAGGTGCAATGGTATGAACAGGTGCTGGGCCCCTATCCTTGGGGTAACCAGAAACTCGGGTTTGTCGAAACTCCGCATCTGGGCATGGAGCACCAGACGGTGAATGCTTATGGCAACGGTTACAAACGCAACATCGAGGGTTACGACTGGCTGGCCCAACATGAACTTGCTCATGAATGGTTCGGCAATCTGATTACCCACCAGACGCTGAACCATGCCTGGCTGCACGAAGGTTTTGGCCTCTATATGCAGCCGGCTTATGCGAGGGACAAACTCGGCATCGCGGCCTATCACTACCAGCTGTACAAATCCTATCTCGGCTTGCTGAACTGTGACCCTGTTGTGCGCACGGGCAAGGTAAGTTCCGAAGAAGCATTCAGTTCGGATATTTATGGCAAAGGCAGCTGGACCTTGCATACCTTGCGTTATCTGGTGGGCGAAGCAGTGTTCTGGCAAGCCGCGCGTGAATTGTTGTACGGCACTGCAGACACCGCCGCCATTGGCTACCCGCTCACACC
>CAISOD010000054.1 GCA_903887045.1 uncultured Gammaproteobacteria bacterium
AAGGGCGAGCAGGACATACTGGATCTGGCGGCCGAACGGGATCGACTGTTGGGCCTCTGCAGCGAGGAGTTGAAAGCTTTGCAACAACGCTTCGGCTTGCACGCACTCAGCGTGCTCACCGGGGTAGAGCCGGTGAGCCTGGGCTATCCGGTGCAGGCGCAACCCGACAAACTCGTATCGCTCGATCTGGAAACAGCGGGTGCCACCGCCGGCGGCCGCCTGCTCGGCATCAAGGGCCAATACCTGATTTTCGACAGCGGCGTGGTGAATGTCCGCAAATACACCGGTTATGAATTGGAGCTCAGGCTCGATTGAGCCGGCTTTTCCGCAAGCGACAGCACTGCCGCCTGAGGCAGGCAGCATGAGGCAGAACCCATGAAAGAATCACAAGGCAAAACCGTTTACCTGCGTGACTACCAAGTACCGGATTTCCTGATCGACGAGACACAGCTCATCGTCGAACTGTTCGAAGAAGAAACCTTCGTCACCTCGCGCCTGAAAATGCGGCGCAATCCTGCCGCGCACACGCCGCAGGCCCCGTTGGTGCTGCAGGGCAGGGCGCTGGAACTGCTGGAGGTGCGAGTGGATGGGCGTGTACTCGCTGCTGGCCAATACAGTACCGACGCCGAAACGCTGGCAGTCACCACAGTGCCGGCAAGCTTCATGCTGCAGTGCCGCACCCGCATCAAGCCACAGGAAAATACCTCGCTGGAAGGTCTTTACAAATCACGCGTGATGTTCTGCACGCAGTGCGAAGCCGAAGGTTTCCGCAAGATCACCTACTATCTTGATCGTCCCGACGTGCTGGCGAAGTTCACTACGCGTATCGAAGCCGAAAAAGCCCGATATCCAGTCCTGTTGTCAAACGGCAACCTTGTTGCAAGTGGCGACATCGGCGGTGGCCGCCACTTTGCCACCTGGGAAGATCCGTTCAAGAAGCCGTGCTACCTGTTTGCGCTGGTGGCCGGCAATCTGCAACAAATACGTGACAGCTTCACCACCTGCAGCGGCCGCAAGGTCGAACTGCGCATCTATGTCGAAGCCAAAGATCTCGACAAGTGCGACTTTGCGATGGACTCATTGAAGCGCTCAATGAAGTGGGATGAACAAGTGTATGGCCGTGAATACGACCTCGATATCTTCATGATCGTTGCCGTTGATGACTTCAATATGGGTGCGATGGAGAACAAGGGTCTCAATATTTTCAACTCGTCCTGCGTTCTGGCGAAGCCGGAAACGTCGACAGACTTTTCGTTCGGTCGCATCGAATCGATTGTCGCCCACGAGTATTTCCACAACTGGTCGGGCAATCGCGTCACCTGTCGCGACTGGTTCCAACTGAGCCTGAAGGAAGGCTTCACAGTGTTCCGCGATGCCGAGTTTTCGGCTGACATGGGCTCGCGTGCCGTCAACCGGATTGAGGATGTCGCCATGCTGCGCACAGTGCAGTTTGCCGAAGACAGCGGTCCGATGGCGCATTCGGTACGGCCGGAGTCGTACATGGAAATCGCCAACTTCTACACGGTGACGATCTACGAGAAAGGCGCGGAAGTCGTGCGCATGCTGGCCAACCTGTTGGGGCCACAGCTGTTCCGCCAAGGCACCGACCTGTATTTCTCCCGTTTTGACGGCATGGCTGTAACAACCGAGGATTTCGTACGCTGCATGGAAGAGGTCGGCAACATGGACCTGAGCCAGTTCCGCCGCTGGTATACCCAGGCCGGCACGCCTGAGCTTGTCGTAACGCGCGACTACGACGCCAAGGAGCGTCGTTTCTGCCTGACGATCAAGCAGAGCTGTCCACCGACACCGCGCCAGAGCGTAAAGGAACCATTCTTCATTCCGGTAACTGTCGGCCTGCTCGATGGCAACGGCAACGAATTGCCGCTCCAGCTTGGCGCCAGCGATGCGCCCAGCACCACCAAGGTGCTGCGAGTTACCGAAGCCGAGCAGACCTTTACCTTCATCAATATCCCGGAAGCGCCGGTACCGGCCCTGCTGCGTGGTTTCTCGGCTCCGGTGAAACTGCAGTGTGATTACACGCGTGACGAGCTCGGCTTCCTGATAAGCCATGACAGCGACGGCTTCGTGCGCTGGGAGGCTGGTCAGCAGTTGGCATTGGCTGTCATAAACGAAGGCATGCAGGCCCGGCGTGAGGGCAAACCTTTCATTGTGGATGCGCGTCTGGTCTCTGCGTTTCGCTCGGTGTTGCAGACCGCCTTGAACTCACCAGAGGCCGACAAGGCCATGCTGTCCAACCTCTTGCTGTTGCCGCCGGAAGCCTATCTGGCGGAGCTGGCGGTACCGGTCGATGTGGAAGGTATTCATGCCGTGCGCGAGCAGCTGCGTCGGCATCTGGCGCGGGAATTGGCTGAGTTGTTTGGCAGCGTATACCACGCCAATGTCAGCAATGAACCGTACCTTTATGAAGCCAGAGCCATTGCCCGCCGGTCATTGAAGAACACAGTGCTGAACTACCTGATGCTGCTGGAAGCGCCGGAATGGTTTGCTGCTGCCAAGCAGCAGTTCGACAGTGCCACCAACATGACGGACCAGAGTGCTGCACTGCGCGCCTTCGTCAACAATCCTTGCGTCGGCAACAGTGCCAT
>CAISOD010000055.1 GCA_903887045.1 uncultured Gammaproteobacteria bacterium
ATAGCTGCCCCCCTGTTACTGCTGTTGATCCTGCCGGTGCTGCCCCTTGCAACATTGGCCGCCGATTCAGCAGAGGCAGCCGTCGATGACAGCAAGGGTTTGTTCGGTCTGGGCTGGCTGGATCAAACCCGGGCCTACAGCACCAGCAAGGCTGATGCGCTGGCGTTGCAACTGGATCGCTATTTCGGTGTCGAACGCAGCGATCTGGAAGCGCCTTATTCTTCACTGCGGCTCACCACCGAGCTGGATTACAAACAGGGTGACGGCGTCGATCCGCATGTACGGCTGCGGGGTACCCTGCATCTGCCGCGCGTGAATGAGCGTGTCCGCCTGGTCTTTTCCGAAGACCAGGGCGAAGGCGGCAGTTATTACAAACAGAATGAATTGCTCAACCCACAGCAAAGTACACGGGTGAATGTTGAGTTGAAGCTGAAAGAAACTGACCACCACCGCTTTGACTTCCGCGTCGGTTTGCGTTCCAGCCTCAAATTGCGCGCCAGTGTGCGTTATCGCTACGAGAATGAACTCAGCGAATCGCTGCAACACCGGTTTTCCCAAACCGTGTATTTCATCGATGGCACCGGTTACGGCGCCTTCAGCCAGTATCAGCTTGATAAAGCACTGGACGATTCCACCCTGTTGCGGTGGTCGAACGAGTTGCGCGCCGAAGAAAATCTGAATGGCCGTGATTGGGCCACTTCCCTGACGCATGCAAAGCGTTTCTCCAATGCCTCGGCTGTCAGCTATTTCGCGCGGATGGGCGGTACCACTGCACAGGATTACGTAGGGGTTTACCAAGTGGGAATCCGCATGCGCCGCAACATAGCGAGGCCTTGGCTGTTTGTTGAATTTTCCCCCGGATACAGTTGGGAAAAGGTCGATGCCACAAGTCCGCGCAAGGGTGGCGTGTTTGCTGCAATCAGGCTGGAGATGGCGATAGGGATCTAGCAATGGATTGCTTGTTGCTTGCCGGCGAGCACGGAACTCATCCACCTCGATGCCGGTTTCATGGAAACTGAAATGGCGTTCAGATCAACGTGTATGTTGGCGTACTTGAAAGCAGCCTTTATCGCCTTCGGCGAAGGACCATAGGGATATTCGTTGGAGAACATGCGGTTCGGTGCTGAGAGACTGCCCCCGCCCCACATGCAAACGACTACGATTCCTGGCGACGCTTTACCTGGCCGTCTCGTTGTTCGCTATGCTCGGCATCACGTTGGAACAGCAGGAAGTATTCTTCTATACCGTCCGCTATCCAATTGTCGGGCCCCGCATTTTCTCCACCTTGATCATCGTGCACGCGGTAGCGGCGATCTTTCAGGCTGCCTCTGTGTCCTTTAAGGATTCCTTAAGCCACAGGCCGCAGATTAGGCGTGAAACCAACTCCGACGGAGGCATGGACATGCCCACAATGAGTGAGATGCAGCCTTTCCACGTTGAGACCGTCATCATCGGCACCGGCTTTTCCGGCTTGTTGGCGGCGGTGCGCTTGCAGAAGAAGGGCTGCAACGATTTTGTGTTGCTGGAACGCAGTGCCGAGTTGGGCGGTACCTGGCAGGTCAACTCCTACCCTGGCGCCGAGGTGGATGTTCCCACCAGTCTTTACTGTATTTCCTTCATTCCCTTTCCATTCAAAAAATCTTTTGCGCCGCAAAGCGAGTTGCTGGCCTACACCAATCACATCATCGACAAGTTCGGCTTGCGCAAATACGCACGTATGCAACAGGCCGTGACGAATCTTGCGTTCAACGACAGTACTTGTCGTTGGTTGGTGGAGACCGAAGCCGGCGACAGTTACAGCGCACGCTTCGTGATCGACGCCAGTGGCGTGCTGGCCAACCCGCACATGCCTGCCATCAAAGGTGCAGAGACGTTCAAGGGCCCGCTGTTCCACTCCGGCCATTGGGATCACTCGGTGGCGTACGCCGGCAAACGCGTTGGCGTGATTGGCTCAGGCTGTTCAGCTGCACAGATTGTGCCGGCGATCGCCGACAAAGTGGCGCGGCTGACGCTGTTCATGGGCAAGGCGCAGTGGATACTGCCGCGCGACGACAGGCAGTACGGTGCGCTTGAGCGCCATTTGCGCATCCTGCCGGGTATACGCCACCTCATACGTTTCTTCGTGTTCATGTTTTATGACGCCAGATTTGTAGCCTTCCGCCGTTACCCGGGGCTGGCGGGAATCAGCCGGCTGATGAAGGACCAGTACCGCAGACGCTTGCAGCAGCATCTGGACAAGTACATCAAGGACGCCAGATTGCGGCAGCACATGCTGCCCGATTACGAGTTGGGTTGTCGGCGGGTAATCCCGACCAATACCTATTTGCCCGCACTGTCTCGCGAGAATGTCGAGGTGGACATCAGTGGCATTGAACGCATTACTCCCGAGGGCATCACCACAAAAGACGGCAAGCAAATCCCGCTGGATGTAATCGTCTACGCCACTGGCTATTACGCGTACTCGAATATGCAGAAGGCGCTGACGTTCCAGGTATTCGGTCTCAATGGCCGCAATCTCAACAGCGAGTGGGAAACCACACCAGTCTCTTACAAGGGCATTACCGTGTCCGGCTACCCCAACTACTTCAAGGTAAACGGACCCAACACCGGCACCGGCCACAGCTCCCAGATTTCGTATATGGAAGCCGCTACCGATTACATCGTGCAGGCCATCAGCGCCGTGAAACGCGACCAGCGCATCAGGGCCATCGACGCCAAACCCGAACTGCAGGCCGCTTACGTGGCCAACATGCGTAGCAAGATGCAGAAAACCGTGTGGCAGACTGCTGCCTGCACTGCCTTCTACCGCAAGAACATGACCGAAGAAGTCACCAGTCTGTCGCCGGAACCTGCCAGTGGATTCATTCTCTCGCGCAAGTGGTTCCATTTGGGCGATTATCGGCTGCTGTAAGCTTCACCTGCGCGGAGACAGCCATGTACCAACTGCATATCGCCAACAAGAACTATTCGTCGTGGTCGCTGCGGCCGTGGGTGCTGCTGACCACGCTCGGCATTCCTTTCGTCGAGCGCAAGTACAGTTTCAAAGCCTATGGCCAGAATCAGCACTTCCTTGAATTTTCGCCGACTGGTCTGGTGCCTTGCCTGGTCGATGGCGACATCACTGTGTGGGACAGTCTGGCCATTGCCGAGTACGTGGCTGAAGCGCACCCGTCCGTATGGCCGGCCGACAAACGAGCCCGTGCTTACGCGCGGTCAGCGGCAGCGGAAATGCATTCGGGTTTTGGTCATCTGCGCAACGTCTGCTCGATGAGCTGCGGCCACCGAGTGCGATTGCATGCGGTGGATGCCGCGCTGCAGGCGCAACTGACGCGGCTGGAGAACCTGTGGGCCGATGGTCTCAACCGTTTCGGTGGCCCGTATCTGGCGGGGCAGCAGTTCACGGCGGTGGATGCCTTCTTCTGTCCGGTGGCGTTCCGCGTGCAAACCTACGGGCTCACTCTGGCCAGTCACGCCAGCGAGTACGTCGACAGATTACTGGCGCTGCCCGCCATGCAGCGCTGGTATGCCGACGCACTGGCAGAGACCGACAGGGACGACGATCACGAGAACGACATCACCCGCAATGGCGTGGTGACGCAGGATTTTCGGACTCAGCCGCCCACTATCTGAACCGGATAACCTTCCGGGTCGCGTACGAAAAAGCCGTAATCCAGATTCTCTTCAGTCTTGAGGCCGCGCTTGGCGAGCTCAGCAGTCACGGTCTCCTTGTTGAAGCCTTCAATCGCTATCGCAAAGTGATCAACGATTTCTGCCGGCGGTTTCTCGTGCAGTGAAACGATGACATTGGTCACGCCCATGCGCGCGATCTTGTTCGGCTTGTCTTCGTTCAAAACCTTGAGACCAAAGACGTCTTCATAGAACGCAATCGCCTTTGCCATGTCAGTCACCTGGCGACTGATGTGATCGATGCGTACTGACTTGAACGGCAGCTCCTGCGCCACCGCATTCATGGCACCGCCGGTAGCAGCCAACAGCGTCAGGCCTTGTATCAGTTGGCGGCGAGACAAAGCGCCTTGTTCAAAGCCGGTGACCAGTTCATTGACGATGGGATTCATGGCGCATGCTCCTGTTGTGTTCACGGGGTTGATTGCTGGTAGACGATGCGACCGCCCACCATCGTCAGTACTGACTGTATCTGCATGATTTCGGCGGCGGGGATGTCGAGGTAGTCGCGGTCCAACACCACCAGATCTGCCAGTTTGCCTGGCTCCAGCGTGCCAAGGTTGGCCTCCTGCTGGAACAACCAGGCGTTGTTGCGGGTATGGGCGATCAGTGCTTCCTCGCGGGTGAGAGTTTCATCCAGTGCTTTGTTACCGGCCAGATCCAGACCACTCACCAGCCAACCCAGCGTAATGAAGGGTTGGTAGTGGGAGACAATGGTGGCGTCGGTGCCGAGACCATAGACGATGCCACTGTCGGCGATGGCGCGCAGCGGCAGTTTGACGCGGCCATTCATCGCTGCGCCGTGGACTGCCAGACCCATACCGAGCGCCTTGGCGCGGGCAATGCTGTCGGGGCTGATGTCGTAGACGTGAGCCAGTGTCCAGCGCAAGGGCGCCAGCGGATGCCGCTGGTTGATGTCTTCGAAGCTTGTCAGCAGATCCTTGACGCTCCAGTCGCTCATGGTGTGTTCGTGCAATGGCCAGCCGCCGGCAGCAGCGACTTCGGCAATGCGTGCGAAGTTGTCGATGATGTCTTCTGACCAGGGGCCGCGCTGTGACGGGAAATCGAAGAAGGGCAGGTACACGTGTTCACCCAGGCCGAACAAACCGTAATCGTCCTTGAAGGTATTGGGCTCACTGGCGCGGATCAGCGCGATCGCCGCATCGGCCCCTGCGCTGTCGTTGGCTTCATAGGTGAGGGTGTGCCAGATGCGCAGCGGCAGCGGGCCTGCTGCTGCGCGGCGCTCCATGACGTAATCCTCGCCCTCCGGACCGCGGCCAAGGCTGTAGACACCGGTAAGCCCCGCCTTGTTGAGTTGTTGCATGAAGTCAGTGAGGTTCTGTTCCAGCTGCATTTCCGAAGTCACAGGAATCTGCTGAATCAGCTTGCCGTAGGGAGGATTGAAAGTGGCAAGACCCTCGGCTGGCCGCCGGGCGCCATCGGCTGGATCAAGCCCAACAGCGCGCAACGCCAGCGAGTTGGCATAGACAATGTTGTAGCGCTCCTGCAGGAACAGCGGATTGGCCGGCGCCACCTGGTCGAGTTCGGCCAGCGTGAAGCCACCGGGCTTATCGGCAAACTGTTCGGGAAACCAGCCGCCTTGCACCAGAATCCATTCGCCTGCTTGCAGCGACTGGGCCTTGGCGGCCAACAGTTGCAATGCTTGTTGGCGTGAGGCCACGCCATCCAGCCGGACCTGGCGATGCCAGCGCTGCACGGCACGCAGAAAATGAAAGTGGTTGTCGATCAGCCCCGGCACCACCGTAGCGCCTTTGAGGTCTATCACCCGGGTAGAAGGTCCGGCCATTTCCTGCAGTGCCGCACTGGTGCCGGTGGCAACAATGCGTTCACCGCGTACAGCCAGCGCTTCCACCACGGAGAAGCCGGCATCAACAGTCAGAATCTTTCCGTTGAACAAAAGGGTGTCGGCGCTCTCGACGGTATTCTCGCCGGCATTCTGGGCGCTCACCGTTGTGGCGAAGATCAACCAGCACAGCATCAATGTACGCATGGAAAACTCCTTCGGGTGGATTACGGCAAGCCGGTAAAAACCCGCATCACTCTTTCAGATTGATCGCGCCGAGATAATCCATCTTGCCGACATCCACTCCGGCAAAGCGCAGGATGGCGTAGGTGGTCATGACATGAAAATAGAAATTCGGAATCGCCAGCTCTTCCAGATACTCCTCACCGGTCAGCCATTTGCCCTGGGCCCAGTTCGGCGACACTTTCACCTCGGCATAACCGGCAAAATCCGCTGCAGTAAAGCCGCCCAGGTACGCGAGCACTTTCTGGATGCGGGCACGCAGCTCGGCAAACGTCACCTCGTTGTCTTCATGTTTGGGTGGTGTTTGCTTCGACAAATAGGAAGCGGCGAATTTGGCGGTATCGCAGCAGGACTGCACCTGCTTTACCAGGTGAAACATGTCAGGCGCCAGGCGGTAATTGGCCAGCACATTGGCATCAAACTTTTTGGCAGCGGCGTAGGCTTCGGCTTTGGCCATGCAGTTGTCGAGGTTTTCCAGCGTTTTCTTGAATTGCAGAATGGAGAGCGCGCTCATGGTGATTCCAGTTGAGGGAGGATTGGGTAGACGAGAAAGATCAGGGTAACGGGTCCGCAAGGATTGTAAATCACTGTGCCACTTTGATCCGCTGACCAAGCACTGTACCCTCTGGCTTTGGCAATGGGCCATGCCCAAACCCCGGAACCCACTCCACCAAAAACAAGAGGTGACGCCATGAGATTCCTGTCCGCTGCTATCCGCCTTATCGCAATTGCCCTGCCTTTCTGCCCGTCCGCATTTGCTCACCACAGCCAGGCCATGTTTGATACTTCGCAAGAGATAGTGATCGAAGGCACTGTCGCCAAGTTCGACTGGGTGAACCCGCACATGTACCTGATCGTCGAGACCAAAGGCCCCGACGGCAAGCCGGCACTGGTGGAAGGGGAGGGACTCGGGATTACCCAGGCTCTGGTCGATGGTCTGAAGCGGGACGCCCTCAAACCCGGCACGCCGGTAGTCATGCGCGCCAACCCCAATCGAGGGGGCTGGGGCAAACAGGTGCGGATTCTTGATGTGACCACCCAGGATGGAGAGATTCATCCGTTCTACACCTCCAACGCCAAATCCCGCACGCTGACCCCGGCCGAGAGTCTTGCCAGTAGTTGGGCACCATCGCGGGCAGCAATCGGTGCCGGTTTTGGCGCCATGGCGAGCTGGAATATCACGCCGGCAGGCCGCGCGGCCCAAAAAACCCTGGCGGCCGACGGATTGTGTTTCGTGGAACCTGTTCCTTTCCTTGCGGTCCTCGACGAACTGCGCACTATCGCGGTGGCTGACAATGAAGTTGTGCTCCACTTCGATAACACGGGCGATCATGTGATCCGCACCGTTCACATGAACCAGCAGCATCCGGCCGATGCCATGCCGTCGCGCCACGGTCACTCCATCGGGCGCTGGGAAGGCGATACCCTTGTGATCGATACCATCGCGTATGAGCCGAATGCCTCCGGCAATGGCGCCAACGTGCCATCAAGCGCCAACAAACATACGGTGGAGCGGCTCACCCTGACTGCAGACCGGCTGCGCTTGCGTTACGAGATCACGGTGGAGGACGCAGAGTTTCTGGCTACGCCCGGTACGCTGACGCAGCAGTGGGACCATCGCCCCGACCTTGAGTTCTCGCCAGCGTCAGAAGCATGCAGCGAAGAGGCAGCGGCGCGTTACAAGCCGCACGTGCCGCAATGATGGCCGGCGGCCATCGGCACTGACCGCTGCTTTTGGCGTGCGCAAACAGACTCACTTCATTCGTCTGGAGTATTGCGCACGGAAGAGTCGGTGAACAAAGGCGTGCCGTCCTGCTGGAATACTTCACCGGCATTTCCCACCAGGGGAGCATTGCGCGCACGCCAGCCGGTTACCCGTACCTTGTCACCCGGTTTCAGGGAGTCGCGCCGCCAGCCATTGCGCATCAGGATATTCGGCGTGCCCATTTCGAAATTCCAGGTGACTGCTTCACCTTTTTCGTTGGTGGCATCCACGTAGATGCGAGCATGCGGGTTGGTCCACTCGACCCGGGCAATCGAGCCACTGATTTCTATTGGCTGCTTGCGATCAAATTCTGCGGAAAACGCGTGATGGGCTGACGCGGTAACGCTGCTGCCCAGCAGCAGCATGGCGAATACGCTGCGCGAAAAACCGTTGGTGTGTTGCATGAACCCAAACCCCTTTAGTTGGTACTGGTCGGTGTTATTCAGTTCCAGTCATTGCTGGTCGAAATATTGCGAACTCTGCTCGTTCTCCAGACAAACGAACTCAATCAAATCGGTGTTCAGCATCAAGCCGTGTTCGACCCGCACCGTGAAAGGTTTTGCATAATTGACGGGATCGTCGATGGTGATATCCACCGTCATCTTGCCGTATTGCGGGCGCTGAAAGCGTTCGGTGACCCGGGCTTTGTCGCTGAGCGGGCTGCCATTGACGTCGAGCCAACCTGCATCACGCAAACCGATGGTTTCCACTACCAGCGTGTCGCCCTCCCAGTGGCCGGCGGAATAGCCATACCACCAGGGCTGCGGGTCGTTATCCGGCAAAGGACGACCGTCGGCAAAAATCTGCCTGATTCCACCATTGCCTTCCCACAACATGACGAACAAATCAGGCAACTGCACGATCTTGCGTGGTTGCGGATGCAGGTGCAGCTGGGTCAATCCCATTGGCAGGCAGTGCGCATCGGGATTGTCGCGGCTGTCGTTGGCCTGACGCTGGTCGCGCAGGGCCCTGGCCGCAGGCAGGTACGGCAGGCCGCCTTCCATGTTGGCACCCAGATCAAAAAACGTAGCGACAGGGGGTGCATCTGCCGCGGGTTGTGCAGCATCACCTTGAGCCGCTGCCCATGCGCGTCCCGGTACCGAGCGGCCCCACAGCTCCCACAAGCCGGAAAAGTCGGGGTGCCCATCGGCCGTGCGTGGTGCCGGCGCTTGATAATCAGGTGCGCCAGCGGCTGTCAGCGGCACGCCGGGTGTTGGGTAATCGGGCCATTGTGCATGGGCGCTGCCGCAGCCCAACAGCAAGGCGCCAACCAGATAGAACGATAGGCCTGTGTTACCCGCCCGCCTGCACAGCATATGCATTCCCTCTGTGGTCTTCGCCACTTGCTTATTATTGATGGATTGCCTACGGCGCTGCCGCTTTCATTTCCTGGCGTGCAGCACGCAGAATATTCTGGATACCGCGATTGCCTTCGTGGCAGGCATATTCATACAGCAGACCGTCAGTACGCGTGAGCGGGATTTCACCGCTCCACGGTTGTTGCCACACCGTGGGATCTTCCACCGTGAACTGATACAGCAGAATGTCGGGGCTGCTCAGGGTGAAACGTTCGATCACTCGCAGATTTTCGTCAGCGGCCTGCATGTTGCCGTAAAAGCGGCCGATGAAGTTGGTCGACTCCACCACCAGCGTGTCGCCTTCCCAATGCCCGCGTGGATCGCCATACCATTGGCGGATCTGCGAGGGCAGATGGGCGGAATTGTCGGTGGGGATGCGGCGTACCTGATGCACCATTTCAGTATTGATCGCCAAGGTGCCAGCCGACTGCACAAACTGGTAATTGTTGTTGTAGGCCGTCGCCAGCATCGGCACCGTAGTGCCGAAGGAAATACAGCGCGTCATCAAGTCCAGCACTTCAGGCGCATAGGCTGGCGCCATCACGCCGCCGTTGTTGATGGCACAGCCGCTCTGGCGGCAACGCTCCGCGGTTGCTGCCTGTGCTGCTGCCAACTCGGCTTCGCGGGTTTTTGTCAGCGCCGGCATGCGGCCATTGACGGGATCAACAATGATGGAGGTGCGCATGTTGGGCAGGATTTCGGTGCCTGAGTCCCACCAGAAATCGTTGTAGGCGTTGAGTACATCGTTCACATCATTGGTGCGGTTGTCGCGGTCGCGGCGGGCCAGCGAGGCCTGGCGGAAGGCTTCGGCGTCTTCGGCAGTAAAGAATGCTTTCTCACCCAATTCGGCCGGGCGCTGCAGCGGTGTTACGGATTTGTTGGTCCAGATGCCGGCAAAGTCGGGATGGCCGTCGGCCAGTCGTGGGATAACCGCCGATGCTTCCACTGTCGAAGTTTCAGGCGTTGCTGCCAGTGAAACCGTGCCAGCCAAAATCCACAGGAACTGCGACAGCAGCGCAAACAATCGGGCAGGATAACGGGTGCTGGTTGTACAGCGGCGATACTGGATGCTGAGCAGGTTCATGATCGCGTTCCTCAAGACAGTCCTCATGCAGCATCACCTGCCGATGGCGTCATACAGCACGCTTTCGGCAAACGGGATGCATTTGAATTCAATCAATTGCGCATTGGCTTCCTTGCGCCGGTAAAGCGGCATGCGAATGGTCCAGGCTGCGGCAAACACTTCCGGGTCGGTGAGCGTCGCCTCATACAGCAGCATGTCGCTGCCCATCGGCGTGTAGCGTTCGGTGACATGCAGTTTGTCGCTGTGGAAATTGCCGGAGCGGTCGAGCCAGGTCTGGTTGTTTTGGTCCGTGATTTCCACTACCAGACTGTTGCCCTCCCAGTGGCCTACATTCCAGCCCATCCAGCTTTTGGCAGGCGCAGGCCCAGGGTCCTGCATGTGCACAGTGCGGACGGCATCGGCAAATTCATATGACATCAGGATCGTGTCCGCTCCCTGCACGATCTGGAATGGATACGGCAGGTAGTTTGCCCGCGGCACTCCCGGCATGTAGCACTTGATCTCGGGATCGGCTGTCCAGCGTTGCAGCCGATTCGCTTGCCGCTTTTCCAATGCAGCAGGCAGGTAGGGAATGTTGTCCTCTACTACATAAGCAACGCCGGCAGGCACCGCGAGCAGCGCACCCAGACTGGCTATTGGTCCGGCTTCGGCTGCGTGTGCCTCCAATTCCCAATTGGCAGTGTTCATGGCTTGCCAGATGCCATTGAGATCGGGCGTCGAAGCCGTCGCTGCTGACTGCGCCTGCGCCAGAGCCGGCAACAGCAGCAATGAACCAAACGCTGAACCAAACACCGAACACAACACTGAACGCTGCATCAGCCAACCAGCCTCTTGCTGTAGATGGAACGTGGGAAAACTAGGGAGTTGAAGAGCCTTCGATGAACAATTTGCGGCCGTCGGTCAGCGTCAGGTTTCTGCCACTGGCACGATTGGCGCCGTCGCGGGACTGATAACCTTCCACCACGATTTCAGTGCCGATTGCCAGCGTGTCCTGATTAATGCCTTTGCGAAACAGGGTATTGGGAGTGCCACCTTCGATTTCCCACTGCTCGGCCTCGCCCTTGGTATTGGTGACTTCAATGTGAATCCATGAGTGCGGATTCATGAACTCCACCTGGGTTACCTTGCCTTGCAGTTGAATCGGCTTGTCGATATCGAATTCGGCGGCAAATGAGTGATGTGCCATGACAGGTTGTTGACCTGCGGCAAGGACCATCAAGCTGATCAGGCCAATAGTCTGCTTCATGCAATGTTCCCCGGCTTCTTCTTGTTTTGGCCCGAGTATAGAGAGAATCAGTGAGCGGCTGCAAACACCAACCATGCAAACACCAACCATGAATGTGCAGCGACTGCGAACTTTCTGCTGCCGTACTCTGCGGTCCTGTAAGGCCATCGCCAAACTGGGTATATTCGGTCCAACAACAAAAGCATTCCAAAGGGGAAGCCACCGCATGAAGCTGCTGAAAACAGCCCTTTTTATTCTTGCTGCCTCGCTGCCCTTTGCGGCCAGCGCGCAGGAAGGTTATCCGCTCGACGGCACCTGGCGCGGCGAGTGGGGTCAGGCCGGCGGCGAACAGACTCTCGCAGTTGTCGTGATGAGTTGGGACGGCTCCACCATTACCGGCCGCATCAACCCCGGCCGCAATACCATCAACTTTACCAGCGCAAGTTTGAACGCCGCCGACTGGAGCGCCCATATCGAAGCGCAGACGCGCGAGGGTGAGACCATCGTGATTGATGGCGTGCTATCTGATCTGGGGTCCTATCACCGCAAGTTGACGGGGACCTGGATCAGCGGCGGAGTCGAGAACCAGCTTGTGTTGACGCGGGAGTAAGCGCAGATGAATACAACCCTTCGCTTGAAAACACTTTCCCTGCTGATATCGGCTTGTTTGCTTGCTGCTTGCGGTGGTTCCACCACTGAAGAATCGACTGCCACTGCTGAAAGCGCAACCGCAGCTGCGGCCGCTGCACCGGCTCCCCGTTTTGCCGACGGCACCATCCTGTTCGATCGTATGCCCGGTGAGCTCGGCTACTGGGGCAATCCAAGCCTGCATTCCTTGATGGAAAAAGGCGTGGAAGTGCCAATGAACGAACAAGGCATCCTCAGCAACATCGACGATGCCGCCAAGGTGGCGCCTTTCATGGACTGGTCGCTGGCACTCTATAAACACCGCCAAGCCAACGGCCTGCAGGATGACCCGGTCAATGTCTGCATCTCGCCAGCAGGTCCACGCCACCTGCAGGATCCCAAAGGTTTCCGCATGGTGCAGGACCGCAATCTTGATCGCGTGTACCTGATGTTCGGCGGCGGCAACCGCAACTGGCGCCACATCAACCTCGACGGCCGCGAGCCCCCCAATCTCGACGAAGTGCAGAGCACTTTTTTCGGTTATTCCAACGGACACTATGAAGGCGACACGCTGGTGGTCGATTCGCGTGGCTTCAATGACCGCTTCTGGTTCAGCAACGGCGGCCTGCCACACACGCCGGCGCTGGTATTGACCGAGCGCTTCACCCGCACGGATCACGACACGCTGGTGTACAACGTAACAATCAACGATCCGCGTACCTACACCCGTACCTGGGAAGCGGAATGGACACTGGCTTGGGTGTCGGGTGATATCGAAGAAGGTTTCTGTGAGGAAGGGCGTCCGCTTGCCGGGGTCGCTCAATAAACAACCTGGGTCGCCATCGCAGCAGCGATGGTGGCAGGGCAATTTGGATTCATGAGAGGAGAGTACTTATGAAAACTGCAATCCTGAAAGTTGTTGGTACCGCAATCTGTTTGTGGTCATTCACTACCGCTGCCTTGGCGCATCACTCGTTTGCTGCGCAGTACGACAGCAACAAACCAGTGTCGCTCAAAGGCTTTGTCACCAAGATCGAATGGTCGAACCCGCATGTGTATTTCTTCGTTGATGTAGAGAACACCAAGGGTGAAATCGAGAGCTGGGGCATCGAAATGGGCCCGCCGCACATGCTGCAGGCCGCCGGCTGGAAGCGCAATTCAATGCAGATTGGTGACGAATTGCTGATCGAAGCCACCCTTGCGCGTGATGGCAGCACCAATGCCAACGCACGCAGCGTGACACTGGCCGCCACCGGCACTGTGCTGGGCGCAGCGTCGAGCGAACAACAAACGCTGACCGGCGGTGCCAACCGCAATCCTTGATCCGGTTGTTGGTACAAGTGGCGTGACAAGACAGTAGATAGAGGTGGGGGCAGATATGGTGGTCATGAAGAAAACGATAAAAGCACTGGCGTTGATTGTTGCTGTGGTAGCGGCGGCAACAGCAACTGCACAGGACCAGCAGGCGGCTGCGCCCGACACGCGCGTGATTCCGCGTAACGAATTCGGCCATATCAGTTTCGCCGGCAGCAAGGAAAACCCCGGCAACTGGAACGGCTTGCTTGGCTCGCTGGCGAATCGCCAGCCCAACCAGCGCGGCAATATTCCGGAAAACATGCCCTACGATCAGGTGCCGTTCCAGGATTGGGCGCGTGAGGAGCACGCCGCGCGCACGGCCCTCGGCGGTGCCAACGATCCGCATACCCGCTGCAAGCCATCGGGTGGCGCGCGCATGTTCCACACGCCTTATGGCATGGAGATCCTCGATGTGGGTGATACCGTATTCATGATGGGTGTCGGTTCACCGCATTCGTGGCGGCAGATCCATATGGATGGCCGCGCGCATCCCGCAAATCCCGATCCTGGTTTCTACGGCCACTCGGTGGGCCACTGGGAAGGCGACACGCTGGTAGTGGACACGGTTGGCTTCCTGGGTGATGAGCAATTCTGGATCAGTCGTGACGGCTTCCCGCACACCGAACAGCTGCATACGATCGAGAAGTTTTCGCGGCCGGATTTCGACACGCTGCGCTACGAGCTGACCATCGATGATCCGGGCGCCTACACGCAGACCTGGACCGGCGGATGGTTCCTGACCTTTGGTGAAGGCAATGAGCCATTCGACTACCTCTGCCAGGAAAACAACCTTGATCCGCAGCGCATGACGGGGACTGAGTGAGGGTAAACAGCTAAACAGGTGCGAGAGTCCTGTTTGCCCTATTTACCCTTCAATTCAGCCTTCAACACCTTGCCCATGGCGTTGCGCGGTAATGCAGACATAACGCGCAACTGCTTGGGAATCTTGTAAGGCGACATCCGCGACTCGCACCAGCTTTTCAATTCCTGATAGCTCAGGTGTTGTCCGCTCTTGAGCACGACGCAGGCAGTCACCGCTTCGCCCCAGGTCTCATCTTCCACACCCACCACGGCGCACTCGGCAATCATGTCGTGCGTGAGCAAGGTGCCTTCAATTTCCAGCGCCGACAGTTTGTAACCACCAGACTTGATGATGTCGATGGATGAACGCCCCAGTATTCTGAAGTAGCCGCTCTCGAGCACCGCAACATCACCAGTGCAAAACCAGCCATCGTGGAAACTGGCAGCGGTAGCTTGTGGATTGTTCCAATACTCCAGAAACACCGTGGCACCACGAATGCGGATTTCGCCGGGTTGCTCTTCGCTGGTAATGCGCTCATTGGCGTCATCGAACAGCGCCGCCTCAACGCCCGGCAGCGGCACACCCACCATGCCTGCACGCCGCTCGCCCACATAGGGATTGGAAAGCGCCATGCCGATCTCGGTCATGCCGTAACGCTCCAGCAGGGTTTGGCCGGTGAGCTGCTGCCACTGTTGAAACAGTTTTACCGGGCACGCGGCCGAGCCACTCACGTTCAAGCGCATGGCAGCAAAACCTGCACAAACATCAGCACGCTGTGGCGCCGGCAATGCCTCCAACTGCTGGATGATTTTGACGTAGATAGTGGGTACTGCCATGAACACCGTGTAGCGGTGTTGCTCCACTTGCTGCAGCAAAGTGTCCATCTCGAATCTGGCGAACAAAGTGAGTTCGGCTCCCTGCCACAAGGCACAACACAGCACATTGATGATGCCGTGGATGTGATGCAGTGGCAGGAACAACGGAATCCGGTCGCTGCTTTGCCAGGCCCAGGCCTGCAGCAGGGTGGTGATCTGCGTTGCAATGTTCTGGTGGGTACTCACCACGCCTTTTGGTTTGTTGGTAGTGCCGCTGGTGAACAGAATCATGGCGCGGCGCTTTGGTGTCATTATGGGCAGTTGTACTGTGTCGGCTGTCGCTGCTGTCTGCGCTACAAGCTCTTCCATCTGCAGCACTCGCACTCGCAGTTTGTCGCACAAGGCCTGTAGACCCAAGTGCACTTGCGCGTCAGTGGAGCCGGAAATTACCAGGCGCGTAACACCTGCACTCAGCAAAGCATGCTCAAGTTCCGGCAGCGCTGCACTGGTATTGAGTGGAATCGCAATGCCGCCAGCCCGCCAGATGCCCAACAGCACGGCCACATAATCCGCGCTGGCCGGCATGAAGAAAGCTATACGCTCTTCAGCAAGATCTTTGCTGTTGCCCAGCAACGCGCGGGCAGTTTGATTGATGTGTTTGTTCAGCGCTGCGTATGTCCAATCGCCGTCTTTGCAGTGCAGCGCGGTCGCGGTGTTGCTGTTGTTGAAGGCGGGAAACAAAAGCGGACTCATGGGTTACACCAAAGCTCTGACTGCAAAATAAAGCAGCGAAGGACCGAGCAGGCAGCCAACGCCAGTATAGAAAGTAGCTGTCATGGCGCCGTAGGGAACCAGCCGCGGATCGGTTGCAGCCAAGCCACCGGCCACTCCACTGGTAGTCCCCATCAGGCCACCGAATACCATCGCTGTTTGCGGATTATTCAAACCGATGTAACGCGCCACCATCGGAGTTGCCACCATGACCATCACTGCCTTTACCACGCCTGCTGCCACGCTCAACGCCAGCACTTCAGAACTCGCACCAATGGCTGCACCAGTCACCGGGCCAACAATATAGGTGACTGCGCCGGCACCAATGGTGGTGATACTGATCGCGTCACGATAACCAAAACCAATGGCCACCACGGCGCCCACAATGAACGACACCAACACGCCGACAAAAATCGAGATCACTCCCACGACGCCGGATTTTCTGAGCTCGCTCAGCTGGACACCAAAGGCGGTGGACACGATGCCGAAGTCACGCAGCATGCCGCCACCCATCAGGCCCAGCCCGCTCAACAGGCTGATGTCGGCAACGCCACGCGTGCCGCCGGTGAGCTTGCCTGCCCACCAGGCTGCCCCGAGGCCCAGAATGATGGCAATGGCCGAGCCATGGATGCGGCCATGGGTAAGCACTCTGGATAACCAGTACGACAGCCACACGGTCAGGCCAACCAGCGTAAAGGCTGTGATCAAGCCGTTGGCAGCGACAACGCCAAGCAGGGTTTGCATCAGCGCGACCCCGGTTGTGCCGGCTTATCGTCTGCAGCAGTGTCCAATGGCGGCAGCGGAACGCCTTGCGGGCCCATTCTGGCAAGCACCGGCACCAGCAGAAAGCAGAGGACTGTTGCCAGCGCTCCCGCCAGCAAAGCCAGCATTCCGCCATCGACTGCGGCGACCACGTTCTGGCCGGCAGCCATGGCCACAATGATGGGGATGTACATGGCGCTCCAGAACTTGATGCCAGTAGCTGACTCACCACTGACCAGAGGCTGGCAAAGTTTTGAACCGGAGGCGAGCACCAACAGCAGCATGGCGATACCGACACCACCCACATTGGCCTGCACGCCGAGTAACTTGCCGAGCAGTTCTCCCACGAACAAACCAACGAGCGAACAGCCAGACAGCAGAGCCACACCGTAGATGATCATGGCGATCAAACCCCAGCCTTGGTAAACGCTCCCAACACCAGTGTCTGTGCTTCGTCTTGCAGCAGTTTCAAATGCCCGGCGCCACGGAAACTTTCGGCATACAGCTTGTAGACATCCTCGGTGCCGGACGGACGCGCAGCAAACCAGCCCTGCGCGGTGCTGACCTTCACACCACCGATGGCAGCGTTGTTGCCGGGTGCGTGGGTCTGCACGCTGGTGATCGCATCGCCGGCGAGTGTGGTCGAGCCGAGATCAGCACTCGACAATTTCGACAGCACAGCCTTCTGTGCGCGGCTGGCGGGTGCATCAATGCGTTCGTACACAGGCGCACCGAATTGTTCAGTCAGGCGCTTGTAGTGCTCGGCCGGATCGCGGCCGGTGCGTGCCAGCATTTCCACCGCCAGCAGGTTGAGGATGATGCCGTCCTTGTCGGTGCTCCACGCAGTGCCGTCGCGGCGCAGGAAGGAGGCGCCGGCGCTCTCTTCGCCGCCAAAACCAAGGCTGCCGTCATGCAGGCCGCTGACAAACCATTTGAAACCGACCGGCACCTCCATCAGAGGGCGCTGCAGCGCAGTAGCCACCCGGTCGATGATGCTGCTCGACACTATGGTCTTGCCGATGCCTGCAGTCGGCGACCACTGCGGCCGATGGCGGAACAGGTAGTCGATTGCCACTGCAAGGTAATGGTTGGGATTCATCAAGCCACGCGGCGTAACGATACCGTGACGATCGCTGTCGGTGTCGTTGCCGAAAGCCAGTTGGTATTGGTCCTTGTAGGCCAACAGACCTGCCATCGCATACGGTGATGAACAATCCATGCGGATCTTGCCGTCCCAATCCAGACTCATGAAGCCGAACTGCCCATCCACGGCGGGGTTCAGATTGACCAGATCGAGCCCGCAGCGTTCGGCAATGGGCTGCCAGTAGTCCACGGCAGAACCACCCAGCGGATCGACTGCGATATGCAGCTTGCTGCCGCGCAACACGTCGAGGTCGATGACCTGATCGAGTTCGCTGACATAGGCGGTGATGAAGTCATGGCGATGGATGCAGTCGGATTTCTGGGCGCGCTCGAAAGGAATGCGCTGCACGCCCTGCAGGCCCTTGGCCAGCAGTTCATTGGCGCGGGTTTCGATTTGCCTGGTGACGTCGGTATCAGCAGGGCCACCATGCGGCGGGTTGTACTTGAAGCCACCGTCCTGCGGCGGATTGTGCGAAGGCGTGATGACGATGCCATCGGCCAGCGCAGCGCCACTCTGGCGGTTATGGCACAGAATCGCATGCGAGATCGCTGGGGTGGGTGTGTAGCCATCGGCATGATCAATACAAGTGTAGACATTGTGTGCTGCCAACACTTCCAGCGTGCTGCGCATTGCCGGCAGCGACGCCGCGTGCGTGTCGCGCCCGATAAACAAAGGCCCCGTTATCCCCGCCGCTTTGCGGTATTCGCACAGCGCCTGCGTGATGGCCAGAATGTGCGCTTCATTGAACGTACTGAGCAACGGCGAACCCCTGTGGCCGCTGGTGCCAAAGGCAACGCGCTCAGCCACATTGGCCGGGTCTGGCTGACCTTGGTAATAAGCCTGTTCGAGGGCGGCAAGATCGACAAGATCGGAGGGGAGGGCGCGCTGCCCGGCGCGGGGATTTATAGCCATATCATTGTTCCTTGGGTTACTGCGGGCAATGTAGCGGAAGCATTACGCGGGCGCCAAGCCCGGCGAGCAGATGCACAACGGCGCTTCGACATAGAGAGGCATGTGCGTCAGGCATTGGGTGTAAAACCACGCTATGCTCACCCCATTCAAGTTGCAAGATAGAGTACTGCCCGTGAAATCTCTCCTCCTATGCTTGTTTGCCATCACAGGACTCGCCGCCTCTGCTGCCGCAGAGGCTGATACCCGCTGGCATGTGGTGCTGGCGGCAGTGGGCAATGAGCAGAATGTGTTTGATAACTTCGTCAATGATTTTGCTGCCACCCTCAAAGGGCGCGATGACATTGCCTCCTTCACCGAACTGCACGCCAGCATCGACGAACGCTGGCCAGCCAGTGGCATGCAGGAGTTGGAGCGCTCGCTGACAGCGCTCAAACCCCAGCAGAATGAAGGCTGTCTGATTTATTTGACGGGGCATGGTGCGCCGGAAGGCATCGCGATGTCTGCCGAGACGCCGATGGCGTTCGTGCGGCCAACGCGCATGGAGTCCATGCTCAACTCCTGTTCGCAACGGCCAACCGTGTTGGTGGTGTCGGCTTGTTTCAGCGGCGTTTACATGCGCCCCGGCATTACCCGGCCAGAACGTATTGTGATGACAGCAAGCGCTGCCGATCTGACCTCGTTCGGTTGTTCCAACAACAACCGCTATACCTTCTTCGATCAATGTTTCATGGACGCCTGGTCTCACCATGACCTGTGGGGAATGCTGGCTGATGAAGTCAGGAATTGCGTCAGGACTACAGAGCGCAGCGGCAACTTTCCCTCATCGAAGCCGCAGTTCTTTTTCGGCCCCGGCCTGCGCGAGTTGGCGTTGCCTGCAGAATAGTCCGGTGTGCGGTAGAGCTGTCCATGCGCACGATGATGGAACCAATGAGTACCAGTGATCTCCTGCGCTAGTGCCTCCGTACGAGGCTGCACACTGGAGGAATCATGAAAGACTTAATACTACCGATCGCGATCGTTTTGGGAACTGCAGTACTTATATCCATCAGCTATAGCAGCATCGAAGTAAAGGGCCGCCCGAGCGTGACTGCCTGCAACGGCGAGTGTTACGACGACTTTGTGGTGGCTGACAAAGAACGCCAGGCGCTATTGAGTGCCCAACAAGCTACTGCCACCCCGGCAGAGCTCGGCTCGAAAACCTATACCACCGTGTGCCTGGCATGCCATGGCGACAAGGGTCAGGGCGTTGTAGGCCCGGCGCTTGCGGGGCGTGATACCGGATATCTGCTTACTGCGCTGGCCGCCTACAAAAACGGCGAAACGCGCGGCAACCAGAGCGCGCTGATGTGGGCGCAATCGGCTGCATTGAGCCAGAGCGATATGGATAACGTGGCCGCGTACATTGTTACGTTCTGATTGCGAGCGGGAACGCTCATCATTCACAAGAGACTGACATGCAACCAATAACTGCCGACGCTCAACCGCAATGCGCCGACTGGCTGAATTGCCGCGTTGGCAAGTTGCACAGCAACGAAGAGCTGGATCTGTGTGCGCTTACTGCCGGCAAAGTGGTGCTTATCGTCAACACCGCCAGCTTTTGTGGCTTCACGCAGCAGTTCAAGGGGCTGGAGGCACTGTACCAGCGCTACAAGGAACGTGGTCTGCTGGTAATCGGCTTTCCGTCTGACAACTTCTTCCAGGAGTCAAAAGACGCCGCGAAAACAGCCGACGTCTGTTACGTGAATTTCGGAGTTACGTTTCCAATGACCAGTACCATCAAGGTGCGCGGCGATGACACGCATCCCGTGTTCAAACACCTGCATCAAACCGCCAAGCCCAGCTGGAACTTCAACAAGTACCTGGTGGGCAAAGACGGCAATGTGATTGCGCACTATGGCAGCAACACGGCGCCGGATGCCGAGAAGCTCATCACGGCTATTGAGCAGGCGTTGGGGCAGTAGTACGGGCAAGTAGTAAGGGCAAGTAGTAAGGGCAAGTAGTACGGATAGTCGCAGAGTCGCAGAGTGGCAGGGAAATGCGACTCTGACACCGATTTTCTGTTTCGATTTCCTACTTCGCCGCCGCTTCCATGGTGGCGATGCGCGCTTCCCAGCACTTGCCAACCATTGCGGCAAAGCGCCCCGCAGCTTCGTTGCCTATCACCAGCGGGTTCTCACTTCC
>CAISOD010000056.1 GCA_903887045.1 uncultured Gammaproteobacteria bacterium
CCGCCCCACATGGCATCAACGCCTTCGAACAGGTCGGCATGTTCGCGAATGAACTTGCGGTAGCCGATCGACATTCTTTCCTCATCACCTTCGGCAACAAAGATCAGGTTCACCGGCAGTTTTCCGTAAACAGCCTTGATGGACATCATGGCGTTCCAGAAGGCCATTTGGCGGCCTTTCGAGTTGGTGGCGCCGCGACCAATCAATACTTTGTTGTATGGTGGTTGCTCAACCAGACGACCTTCAAATGGCGGTGCTTTCCACAGATCAGGCTGGGTCACCGGCATGGTGTCGTACATCCAATACACCACCAGCGTCTTCTCGGCGCCTTCGTCGCACTTGGCATAGACCACCGGGTTGCCCTGTTGGCCCCACTCGGTGATACCGACATCGTAAACCTGGGTTTTCTGGCAACCGAGCTGGTCGAAGAAACCCTTCACCATGTCAGCAGATTCCGGAATGCCTTCGCCGGTGTTGGAAATGCTCGGTTGCTGGATCCATTTCTGCAGATTGATCACGTGGTCATCGATGTTGGTGTCGATGTGGGCGAATACCTTCTTGAGGTCTTCGGAGTAAATCTTGCTCATGTCGATGGCAACGGTTTCATCGCCGTTCGGGCGCACGCCCAGTTTTGGCGTTGCCGGTGCTGCGGCCTCCGGTGCTGCAGCCGGAGCCGCTGCACTTGTGGTTGCTGCCGGTTCTTCACTGCAACCTGCCACCAGCATTGCAACACTGCCGGCCACCAACGGCAGCCAGGCTTTGCGGGCACTGCGAATGCCAGCCACCATCTTGTTGGGTCTATTCAATCCGCTTGACTGCTTCTTCATGGAGTTTTGCCTGTTGGTTCGTTCAAGCCTGCGTAGTTGTAAAGGACGGTTGCGACGGATTTCTCGCCTCCCGCCATGCCATAGGTTTTGCCTGCGCCTTCAATAACCAGATATTCATTGGCTGCATGCGAGTTGCCGCCGTTGCCTGCCTGTCCGCCTACGATGGGTATGTCGAGCACGTCGCCGGCAAACAGGTAAGCCGGCCAGTAACCACCGAGCATCGACGACATGTCTTCAACCGGTTCGTCATAGGTAATGTCAAAGGTCTCGAAGGTTTCGATTACTGCGGACGTGATGTCGTTGTCGTAGCGCATCTTGGCCCACGGCACGTCACCGACCACATTGATCTCGACATCCGGGTAGCCGTGTTTGTCGAGGTGGGCGCGCAGCTTGGCAACGATGTCCATGCCATTCATGTTGGGCACGTAGCGGAAATTGTGTTTGGACGTAATCTTGTTGGGCAGGATGGCGCCGGATCCGCCCGCAAACATGTTGCCGCCCCAGATGCCATCGAGATTCATCGATGTGCCGTAACGTGCCATCAGGATGTATTCGAGTGGATCGTCACTGATGAAACGCTCAACACCGAGATTGCGTGCCGCCGCTGCCATGTCCACGCGGCTGGCTGACTGGCGCATTTTCACCAGTTCCGGTTCCGTCAGCGGTTCGATGTTGTCGTAGAAGCCATCAATCATGACCTTGTTGCCGGTTTCATCCACCAGCGTGGACAGCATCTTGATATGGCGCCAAGCCGGTGCATCCACCGAGCGTTTGTTGCCGCCGTGGATGTCGCTGTAATTGGGCCCGCGACCCCAGCTGGTGCCGCTGGTGGTCAGTTCGACGAATACGCTGCCTTCGGAACCGCCACTGATGCTGCCCTGGCTGCCAAAGCGGTACATGGCATCGGCGTCGGCGAAGAGCTCCGGGTGATCCTTGACGAACTTGCGATAGCCGATCGACATGCGTTCTTCGTCGCCTTCGGCCACAAAGATCAGGTTGACCGGCAATTTGCCGGTTACCGCCTTGATCGCCATCAGTGCATTCAATTGCACCATTTGCGGACCTTTGGAATTGGTAGCTCCGCGACCAATCAGCACTTTTTTGTACGGCGCCTGCTCTACCAGGCGGCCTTCAAACGGCGGTGCCTTCCACAAATCAGGTTGTGTGACCGGCATGGTGTCGTACATCCAATAGACCACCAGGGTTTTTTCGGCGCCTTCATCGCAACGGGCGTACACCACAGGATTGCCTTGCTGGCCCCATTCCGTTATGCCGACATCGTTTACGCTGGTTTGCTGGCAGCCAAGCTGGTCAAAGAAACCTTTCACCATTTCTGCCGATTCCTGGATGCCTTCGCCGGTGTTGGAAATGCTTGGCTGCTGGATCCAGCGCTGCAGGTTCATCACGTGTTCATCAAGATGCTCGTCGATATAGGCATAGATCTGTTTGAGTTCGTCGGAATGAATGCGGGACATGTCGATCGCGACGGTTTCATCACCGGTGGGACGAATACCCAATTTGGCGGCTGCCGGCGCAACAGTTGCCGGCGTGGCAGCGGGGGAGGGTGAAGGTGCTGTCGCTGCCGGTTGCTGGCTGCAAGCCGTCAGCAGTGCGCAACTGCCTGCCACCAGCGGCAGCCAGCTGCGGCTGGCATGGCGGATGCTGGCGACCAGGGTTTTCATAGTGGCTGACGTTGTTCTTTTCATCTTGTCCCACCTGCTGCACTGCTTCATTCAGTTGCAGTGACCAAGCAGAAACTGTGCCACCGCAAACAATACAGCCTCACCGGCAACGTGGCGGTAGATCATTGGTGGTGGAAATCGCAGGTCTGCAGCAGCCCGACTGCGCGGCCGACACTCCAACAGCACCGCACTTCTCCTTGTCAGTTTGAACCGGGGTTGCCGCCAACAATGTTTCATTGTGGGTCGCAGTCGTCCTTTCATGCCCCACTACGGAACAAATCCTGGATGGATTTCAGCAGGGTTAGTACTCAACTGCTTGATCACGACCGCCGCAGCATGCGTTTGAACAGTTCCATGTGGCGTCACGAAAGAGCCACTGCAATTGCTGTCTGCCTGCGCGCGAAACCATCAGCGGTCGAGGGTTTCGCCCCTTGTGCTGTGCGCAGTTATGGCTGCACAAAGTGTTGCTATGCCGGTCGATGAATTCGCAATCGGAGCCTTCCGCAAGTGCCGGCGTTTCGACTGGCACGCTTGATGCTAGTGACCGGAGGCAATGGCGACGTTAAGCAGCCAAGCCTTGAAGCACCCCTGTTGGGTAGGGTCGGCACTATCACTCATGCATGAAGAGCAGCAACCATGTCTATAGCCAATCTGTCTGTCAGCCGCTGTCGAACCGGCTCAGCCCGCTTGCTTGAGCGCCCTCTCTGGCTCGCTGGTAAGCTGCTGCGGTGGTTTGGCTGCTTGCTGCTGCTTGTTGTGTGTCCGTTGGGTGTATCGGCCCAGCAAGCCGCTGGCTCCAGCATCGAACAGAAAACTGCCGGCATGGTGTACAACCCGGGTTTCGTGCCGACGTGGTGGGATGCCACCCGCGGGCGGGTACTGATCGAGATTCCTGTTTTTGAAGAAGACGTCCTTTACTACGTTTCTGCCGCCAGCGGTGGTGGCTCGGTGGAAATGGGCTTGGATCGCGGCATCATGGTCAGCAGCGTCATCCATTTCCGCCGCTCAGGCCCCAAGGTGCTGGTCGTCGACCAGAATCAGTCTTTCCGTGCTGTCGGCGGTACCGAGGAGCGCATTGAAAACGTGGTGGCGTCGTTTCCGGTATCGGTGCTTGCTGCGCTGACGGTGGAAGCAGAAGAAGGCGGGCGGGTGGTGGTGGACGCCAGCCCACTGTTCATGCGTGATGCTGCCGGCATTGAAAACGAATTGAGCAGCATCAAACAGGGCAGCATGCGTTTTGATGCGACCCGCAGCAGCTTTGTGCCGGAGCGAATCAAGGCGTTCCCTGACAACAGTGAAGTAGAAACCCTGATAACCTTTGATGTGGATGGCGCCGGCGCGGTGGCTCGTAATGTGCTGCCGGATGAACACGCCATGAGTCTGTTCATCCACCATTCTTTCCTGCGGGCACCTACAGGCTATGTGCCACGGGTAGCCGATTCACGTATCGGTGTGTCCGCATTTGAATTCAAGAACTTTGCGGCTCCAGTGAATGAAGATCCCGAGCAGTCGTGGATTACCCGCTGGCGGCTGGAAAAGCAGGATCCTTCTGCGGCCCTCAGCGAACCGAAAAAGCCGATTGTGTTCTATCTGGATCCAGCGATTCCGGAGCCATTCCGTACTGCCATGCGCGAAGGTACGCTGTGGTGGAATGAGGCTTTTGAAGCTGCCGGTTTCCGCAACGCGGTGCAGGTAGCCGATCCGACTCCCGACATGGACCCGATGGACATCCGCTTTGCGTGGGTGTTGTGGATTGAGCGCGACGGTCGCGGTTTCTCCAGCGGTGGTACTTATCGCGATCCGCGTACCGGTGAAATTCTCGGTTCCAAAACCCGCATGGACTCCGATCGTATCCGCACCATCGCCAATTATTGGGAAAGTTATGTCGGTTCGGTAGGCAATCCAACTGCCCAACTCGACATGGTCGTGCTGCGCCAGTCGTTGCTGGTTGCCCATGAGCTCGGCCATGCACTCGGCTTCCAGCACAACTGGTCCGGCAGTCACAACGAACGCTCGTCGGTGATGGAATATCCCACACCACGGGTCAAGGTGGTCGATGGC
>CAISOD010000057.1 GCA_903887045.1 uncultured Gammaproteobacteria bacterium
CATGCCTTGCTGGTGTTGGCTCTGCTGGTGCTGTGCATCAGTTGGCCGGTGGTTGCGTACTGCCTGCGTGAAGTGCCCGCCAACGACAGCGTTGCACGCAAATTGAGTGCCGCCAGCCGCTCGTTCGGCCTTACGTTCCAGCAGGCAATGCGCGAGAACACCTTCTGGATGCTGAACCTCGGCTTCTTCCTGCTCGGCATGACGGCCACGAGCCTCGTCACCCAGCAGGCTCCGCTATTGCGTGATGCGGGTTGGACGGCAGAAGAAACCACGCGCCTGCAAACCACCTTCGGCTTCGGCCTGCTGTTCGCGCGGGTTGCTGTCGGTTTCATCATCGACCACGTATTTGCACCCCGAGTGATGACAGCGGTATCGATCGGTGGCGCGGCCGCCTGCATCCTGTATGCGGTCAATCCGGATTTGGGTTACGTCAGCGCCATCCTGGTGGGCTTTCTGCTCGGCGCCGAATTCGACGTGCTGGCGTTTCTCATCAAACGCTACTACGGCAACGCCGCTTACGGCCGTATCTATGGAGTGGTGTTTGGTGTGTTCTATCTGGGATCGGCCGTGGGCATATGGGCCATGCCCAAGCTGCGCGAAATGTCGGCCGACCTTAGCTACGACAACGGGCTCTATGCTGCCGCTGTCATTCTGTTTGCCTCCGCCGCGCTGATGGCGTTCATGCCGAAATACCGATACGCCGCTGGCCATTCTTGAATACGGGGACAGACCCCAATTCCAGAACACGGGGAGCAGATGCTGACAAATACGACAACTGCCTGGGGCCGTGTCACCCGGTTCCTGCACTGGTTGATGGCAGCATGGATCGTGACTGCCTATACGGTGATCATTTACCTGACCTGGGGACACACTGAAGGTCTGATTCCCGGCCTCAACTACCACAAGGCCATCGGCTTCGCGATTCTGCTGCCCTTCGCGTTTCGCTTGGTATGGCGGCTCTGCAATCCGGTGCCGGCACTGCCTTACGGCATGCCAACGTGGCAGGTACGGCTGTCACAACTCACTCACGTGCTGTTGTACTTCCTGATGATCGCAATGCCGGTGTCTGGCTATCTTGGCAATTTCGGCGGCGTTGATTACGGCATCTTCCAGGTGCCGCCGTTTGCGCGCACGGAGCTGGCAAGCTGGATATTCACCACCTTCGGCATCAGCGGTGAACAGTGGGATATTTTCTTCGACAGCTTCCACTATCGTGTGGTCGGGCCCTTTGTATTTCCTGTGCTGGTGGCGTTGCACGTTGGTGCCGCGCTGTTTCACCACCTGGCAAAGAAAGACGATGTGCTGCGGCGCATGTGGAAATAGGGCACAGACCACAATTCTGATTTGCCAAATTGTGGTCTGTCCCCTGTTTCGTTCAGTCCCACGCCAGCGGACAGCCCGGCATCGATAGTCCAGCGTCGGCGACTTGCTTGCACAAGGTACGAGCCTGCTCTGTTTGCTGGTTGATCAAACGACGCACGTCGGCCAGCGGCGTGACCTCACCGTGAATCGGTACATCGCGTTCGATTTCGAGCTTGCGGTAGGCCATGTTGGCTTCGTAGGTGTCGCCCCAGAAATACACTTCCCAGTTCTTGTCGAACAGGTCGCCCTGTATCAGCAGTTTGTGTTCCGGCACATAGGCCAGCAGCCCGTGCGCCATGTGGGCGTTGGTCACCGTGTGGTAGATGTCCACCGTCAGCGCGTCATCGGACATACGCAGATGATCGTCAACGGCGAGTGTTGCGAGTGGCCGCGGATTGCGACTCAGTGCATCGGGGAATTGCGTCACCGGTCTGGCCATCAACTCTGCAAACCAATCGACATTGCCGCGCTGCGTCACCAGTTCAAGACCTTCGGCAACGGCAACGCGCAAACCGCCGGTGTGGTCGAAATGATGATGCGAAATGATGACCTGTGTCAGCGGTTTGCCGGGAACCGTACGCCGCGCAGTGGCGATCACCGCTTCACCCCACGCACGGTTGGTAGGCAGTTCAAACAGCGTCAGGTGATCGGCGAATTCAAGCAGCACCGAATTCGCGCCGTTGTTGCCGGCTAGCAACCAGACGCCGCGGGCAACGGGCTGCGCCTCAACGGTGTAGCTTGGCACCGGCGCGGCAGCGGCACGTACTTCGGCTGAAGCTGCGAGATCATCGATGGCGATGTCGAGCTCATAACGATCGACATGCAGGCGCAGCATCACGGTGTTGCGGAAATCCGACACGGTATTGAAACTCATCGGCAGCAACAGCCCCGCCACTGGTTGCCACGCGCTGTACTCGGTGCGGTAGCGCAGCTCGCCGAGGTTCTCGTGCGGGCCTACCCACTGCACCCACGCCGGCAGTTTGCTTTGTGGATCCAGCGCCAGCGTGAACTGCGCGGCATCGGCCGTCCTTATGTCGACGAGGCGCAATCCATCTTGCATCCTCAGTGCTGCCAGTGTGCTCGCCGGATCGAGCGCAGCACGCAAGGCCATCACCGGCTGTGCCAGCAATTCCATGCGTCGTTGCCGCGCAGCGACATCCGCTGCACGCCGTGGTGCACCGTTTGCTCCCACATCGTAGGCGACTGCGCCATCAAGCACCTGATGCAGCGGCTGACCCTGCATCATCGCGCGTGCAGCAAACACGAAGGCGCGGAAAGCCCGCGCCTTCACACGGGTGCGCGCGTTCGGCACGTCGATCACGCGCTCATAGGCAGCGAGATTGGTCATCTTCTCCGGTGCGGCAAGTTCGGTGGTGATCTCGCTGCCACCGTCCTGGTAGGCCTCATGGCCATAACCGCGCAGGCGCAGCGTGCGCAGCGACTGGATGCGTTCGACACCACCCATCGCGGCGGCGGCATCAAGCACTGCTTGGCGTGAGTCCTCGCCCTGTGCCTGTACCTGGGCAACAGCGCCACACACGAACAACACTGTCGTGAAGAAACGTGCGGTGATTTTCCTGCGCAACAGCAAGCGTGCGGATGTCATGTGCTTGTTCATTGGCCTTGCTCCGTTGCAGCGGGTGGACGTTCCCAACCCTGTTCGAAGAATTTTTCCCAGTTCAGTGCCCAGGGGCGACCGAGGAAATCAATGAAGCCCTCGTCGAAGGGAGTCAGTTGTGAGGGACGCCCATCAGGGCCTAGCACGATGCCGCTCTCGACGCGGCATTCCACAAAGTTGTAGCGGCGGTCGGGCGCATCAATGCCGGCAGTGCGTGTCCATGGCGTGACGATACGCAGCGGCTTTTGGAACGCTTCCGGATCGTAGAACACAGCCTCGACCACCAGTCCCTCGCCGTCGTCGGCACGACGGATGATTTCGATGACTTCCAGCTCATTGCTGTACTCCAGCATCGAGTGGCTCATCGTCCAGCCCTGCACATTGGCGGTCCACGCAACGAGCGAGTCGCCGTCCCAGAAACCCACTGTTTCGCCGTACCACTGCGGGATTGGCTGCGAGTGTTGCTGGTTGATCAGCACCTTGCGGATGAAGTTGTCGGCCACACCGCCGAGTAATTGCACCTGGTTTGGCGTCATCAATACTTCCATGTCGCGGATGCCCCACACATACCACCAACGCATGAAACCTTCGGGATAACAGAAGGACGCCATCCACTGCGGCGCGTTGCTGACTGCCTCGTGGTAGTTCATCTGCGTCATGCGTTGCTGGTACTCGGGCGTCAGCAACGACAACATGGTGGAAGTCTGTATGCCGGTGCCGTTGAGCCACTGCCCCTCCGGCGGCCGCTGCGGCGTACCACGGAAGTACCAGCCATCCCATTCTGGTAACGTCGATCGTGTGTGCGTGACCAGCGTGCCATTGCTGTCGGCGGCAGCGTGCAGCGCCTCGTAGTGTTCGCGCGCGCTGGTGTAGGGATAGGGGCTGAGGTAGTCGGATGTTTCCAGACCAACGCTGCAGTCACCCCAGTGGCCCACGCGCTGGCGTACCCACATCATGGTCAGTTGGTCGGGCGTGTTGCAGCGGGTGTAACGGGGATCAGTCCACAGCACACGATCGAGATAGAAATTTTTCGAGGTGAACAAATCCACTGGCAAGGGTTCTACGCCGGGCGGCGGTTCAGCGCCTTCGTAGGGCTGTGCCATTACGCCAGAGCCAAGGCAGGTGGCGAGAATGCTGCAGAGACAGCTACGAACAAGAGTGGCTTGCATGAGTGATCCCTCTCAGTTGTTTTCGGCGAGATAAACCTTGCCGGTCGTTGCCGTGCAGCCACCTGCGGGAAATTGTTTGCCACAGTTGATCAGGCCCGTGCCATTCGGCATCGCGCCAAATGTGCGGCCATCACGTAAAGGATTCAGTGACACGGTGATGATGGTGCCATTCGGGAAATTGTCGGGGGTGACCCCCTGTTTCGCGATGCGCGCTACCGGCCCGGCTTCCACGCCCCACATGACAGGCTTTCCCGCCGCATCCAGCATCGTTATACCCTTGTCGTCGAGCACCTCGAACAGCAGTTGCGCGTGGTTGGCGCCGGGGATGAAACGCGTCAGCTTGCCGGTGAAAGTGCGGGTCTGGGCCTGGTCGTACATCGCGAAGGAGTGATGCGCAGAAACAGCAGGAACTGCGAGAACCAGTGATGCTGCGACAATGCCGTGCAATACAGCTTTCATGCGGCGTTCCTCTCACAGGAAAAATGGTGTTGGTGCATTCTCACTCGTCGACACCCAGACCAGCCGCGCGGTCGCGCACCTGATTGAACGAGGACTCGTCGCTTGGCACACAGCGGTCTTCGAGAATACCGGACCAGCCGGCGATGGCCATGCTTTCTTTCGGAATCAGTGCCCATACCTTGGTGCTGGCAGTCCACGGCGCGGTGTACA
>CAISOD010000058.1 GCA_903887045.1 uncultured Gammaproteobacteria bacterium
GTCAGTCGTGCGGGCGAGTCTCTGCTCCAGGTCGGCAATACCGGTTTCTTCCACAATGATGCCCGCCTGTGCTGCCGCCTGCACCGATGTCGTGCCCTGCGCCAACAACTGGTTGTACAGGCTCTGCAAGCCCGCATCCGGCAGCACACCTGCTTGCAAACCGGCGACTGGATCGCTGACGCCATAGGCTGTGAGCAGGCCCAACACGGCATCCATATGGCGCTGCTCTGACTGGCTGATGTTGTCGAACAGCGGGTCCTTCCATTTGGTATAGAGAGCGGCATAAAGATCCCGCGCCCGCTTTTCTTCCGACCGCATGTACTTGAGGTCGGTGATCTCCTGCGCAGTGGCTGCCAGCGCCAAGGGCGACAACATCCACCCAACGAGTGCGATCCAGATACCTGCCAACCATGTCTTTTGCATTGCCTGCTCCTTGATATGCAGTGGATTACTGCGATAGCCGTTTCAGTTTCCGCCGAGGTAGCCCGAGCGGGGTTGACGTAGGGCAAGGCAACACAGGAAGTTGGCAAGCGGATTTCGGGCTACGTGTCGCAGAAATCAGATTTTTGCGACAGGTTTTGCCCCCTGGTCAGGAGAACCGCGATGGAATGGAACGCAGCACAGCTCTGGAACGACCTGCCGCGATTGCCTCCGCAGGCCGATCTAGAAACAAAAGCCGTTCTGAAACAATGCATTACGGCAAGAGCGGCCTTGGGCGAGCTGAAGCAGGCTGCCGAGTTGATCCCCAATCAGGCCATGCTCATCAATACGATCCCGCTGCTGGAAGCGCGCAGCAGTTCCGAGATCGAGAACATCGTGACCAGCACGGATCGCCTGTTCCAGTACGCCCAATCCGATACCCAGGCCGACCCCGCCACCAAGGAAGCCCTGCGCTACAGCACCGCGTTGTTCGAGGGCTTCAAGTCGCTGGAGCGGCGCCCGCTGTGCACGGCAACCGCAGTCGAGGTATGCCGCACCATCAAGGGAGCGGATATCGATATCCGTCGTGTCCCCGGCACCGCGCTGGCCAGCTCGCAAACCGGCGCTGTCACCTACACCCCTCCAGTAGGCGAACCATTGCTGCGCGATCTGTTGGCCAACTGGGAGCGCTGGCTCCACAACGAAGTGGATGTAGACCCATTGGTGCGCATGGCGGTGGGACACTACCAGTTTGAAGCAATCCATCCGTTCAGCGACGGCAATGGTCGTACCGGACGCGTGCTCAACAGCCTGTATCTGATCCAGGAAGGTTTACTGGGTCTCCCCATTCTGTATCTGAGCCGCTACATCCTCGCAAACAAGGCCGACTACTACCGGCTGCTGCTGAAAGTGACGTGTGAAGACGCGTGGGAAGAATGGATTCTCTACATGCTCAAAGGAGTGGAAGAAACGTCACGCTGGACCACAGCCCGCATTGCCGCCATTCGCTTGCTGGCCGAACACACACGCGAACAGTTGAAGAAGCAAGCCCCCAAGATATACAGCCACGAACTGGTAGATGTGATCTTCGAGCAACCGTATTGCCGCATCGGTAATCTGGTAGAGAAAGGTTTGGTGCAGCGGCAGGCGGCGGCGCGCTATTTGAAAACGCTGGTTGCAGAAGGTGTGTTGCGTGAACAGGA
>CAISOD010000059.1 GCA_903887045.1 uncultured Gammaproteobacteria bacterium
CGCACGATCTGGCCATTGGTGTCGGAGATGTAGAGCACAGTGCCGGCAGCATCATCGAGTGCGACGCGGTGCAGTGGACGACTGCTGTCGAGTACTGCAGACACAGTCCACTGGTCGATGTCGATCAGCGCGTCGTAACGTGGGTTTGCGTCACTGCCGGTGAACGCTGAGTGTTGCGCCGCAGTCAGTGCGCTGGCTGATTCAAGGCCGCTGAAGCGGGAACCATCATCGGCAAACACAGTGTGCAGCGTCCCGCCGCTATCAGTCAGCTGGTACGCCGGCCGACCAACGACAGTGGCAAGTTTGATCGACGCATAATCGGTATCACCAACAACCCTCGCTGCATCAGCAGCGGAGAGGCGAACCGCGCTGGTGTTGAGCGCTTCCATTTGCCACAGCCGTTCGTCTTCCGTGAGTTCCGGATATTCCACATACATCATGATGATGCCGCTGGCGAACAGCAGCGCAAACCACAGGCAAAGCGCCACTCCCAACCAGCGATGGAACAGAAAGAGGAATCGCTTTGCCTGCTTCAACATGTTGTGCAGTGGAGATCAGAACGAGTAGCGCACGCTGAGTTCATAGGCACGCGGCTCGCCGAATACCCATTGGTCGGTGGAGTATTCGCTCAGCACATAGTCTTTCTCGTCGGTGAGGTTACGGGCGCGCAGCACCAGCGTGGTACGGTCATCCATCAGCCAACTGGCTGCAGCATCCACAATGCTGTACGACGGCAAAACACCGGTGTTCTGCACGTTGCGGTAGCGTTCGGCGACATAACGCACGCCGGCGCCCAGTTGCAGTTTGTCGATCGGAGCATAGTTTACCCACACGTTGGCCGTGGTATCGGGCACTTCACTCGGCGTGTTGCCGGCCAGCGAAACGCCACCGACGAAAAAGTTGTCATACTCGGCATCGATGAAGGCAGCGTTCATGTCGATGCTCAAACGCTCAAGCGGGTTCAGTCGCAGTGTCACCTCGAAGCCGTTCGAGCTTTGTTGCCCGATCTGGCTGCTGACGGTTGTCCCCGGCAAGCGGGTCACCAGGCCCTCTTTCTCGATGTCGAAATAGGCCAGGGTGTACTCGCCTTTGCCACTCATGAACTGCTGCTTCATGCCCACTTCATACTGGCGGCCTTCGCTGAGATTGAAGTCAGCGTTGGCCAGGTTGATCGAAATCGGCGAGGTCACCGGATCGGCCGCCGTGCTGGTCTGGGCATAAAGGCTGAGGGTGTCGCTTGCCTCAAACACCAGGCCGGCGCGCCAGGTGAATTTGCTGAAGCCTGCATCAAACTGCGAACGGCCACGGCCGGTTACCTGGGCGTGGTTGACGCGGTCGTAACCAAAGTCGTCATAACGGCCACCGAATACCACGCTGAAGCGGTCACTCAGTTCCAGCACGTCGTCAAAGAAGAAACCGTACTGGCTGGTGTCGGTGCTGTAGTCGAGCTGGGTAAACACAGCCGCCGGGCGGTTGATCAGCGGTGCATTGAAGACAGGCACCGACTCGGCAACATCGAAGCCGCCGGTATTGAAGTTGTTCAGGTAGTTCAACTCCACCGAGTTCACTTCGGCGCCAATGGTAAAGCGGTTATCCATGTCGCCGAAGCTGTTGCTGAACAACAGATCACCGCGGGTGCCGACCTGCTGCTGGTCATGCACAATGCCGTAATAGCCGCCCAGATCGAGCCTGCCCTTGCCGTTGTAGGCGTACTCTTCCAGATTCTGCCATTCGCGGTCGGCATTGATGACAAAGGTGTCGTTGCGGAACGTCACGCTGTCGCTCAACTGCCACTCGGTATGCACGCGTGCCCACACATCCTTGTAGTTCACCTTGCCGTCGGCATAGTTGTAGTTCTGCTGGCGCAGGCTGTCGCTGGCGCTGCCATTGACCAGCGGAGTTCCCCAGTACGGCGCAGCGTCGATGTTGGCGTAGTCGACACTGAAGCGCATGCTGAAATCCTCGATGGGCTGCCACAACAGACTGGTAGCAACCACCTGGCGCTCTTCGTCGGCGCGATCAACATAACCATCCTTTTCCGTGAGGGCGACATCGAGACGGCCGGCCACTTGCTCATTGAATGCCTGGTTGCCGCCGGCAGCGATACGCATGAGGCCGAAACTGCCCAGTGCTGCCATCGAGTCGAAACTCTGTGTGCCCAATGTGGCGTTGCGCGGTACATAGTTGATGGTGGTTGCCAGTGCTCCCACGCCGTTGATGACCGAGCCGGCACCCCGCAGCACTTCAACCCGGTCGAGCGTCCAGGTATCGGCCGGGAAGGTCACAGTGCCGGCGGTGATGTAGAGGCGGGTACCATCGTAGGTATTGATGGTAGTGCCATGGCCGTTGAAACCACGGCTCGACACCTGCATGCCACCGTTGCCGTTGTTGGAGGTGGTGGACAGGCCGGCAGTGCGGGTAATGCTGTCGATGGCGCTGTAGTCGCCTTTGGCCATGATCTCGGTGCGGGTCACCAGATCAACGCTGGCCGGCGTATCCAGCGCGCTCAAGCCAAGGCGTGAACCGGCGCCGTTGGCGGCGTTGAGGCGCAGGGTGCCGATGCCCTGGCCGATGACGACGATTTCTTCGACGCCTTCATTGTCGGCAGCGAAGATGCCGGTGCTGGCAAGCGTCAGTGCCAGCGCCAAGGGTTTGTTGAGGCGAATGTGCTGCAGGTGGGTTTGCAGGAGTGGGTATCGAGTAACTGTGGACATGGCTTTCTCCGATTTGACCTCTAGATGGCAGTGAGGCGGGCGATTATCGGGATTGAGCCGGGTCTGGCTACGGTGTCGGCTGTTGTAGAACGGTTAGTTAACGTTAATTTTGCCAAGTCTTGCCGCTGCCCTTGTGTATATCATGCGGCAATCAGAACCGCCGCCGGGATGGCGCACTCATCAGGGGGTTTTCATGCAGTGGAGAAAGTCAGTTTCCGTGGCTGCTGGACTCTGTGCAGTATGGGCACTGTTTGCGCCGGCTGCTGCGCGGGCAGAGCCCGATTTCACCGGCATCTGGCAACTCGCCAGCAAGCCGATGACCAGTGCCCAGGGCTACCCTGAGGTGCCGCTGACGCCGGAAGGCCTGGCGAAGGTCACTGCCCATCGCGCCCTGGTCGATCCGGTGGGCGAAAACCCCACGCTGTGGTGTGTTACCCATGGCATGCCGGAAATGATGATGGGTGGTGGCGGTTATCCGCTGGAGATCATCCACAAGCCGGACCAGCTCACCATGATCAGCGAGTGGATGAGTGAAACGCGGCGGGTGTATCTGGGCGATCGTATACTCAATGTCGACACGATGTTTCCCACCCGTCAGGGTTATTCCAAGGGCCACTGGGAAGCAGAGGTGCTGGTGGTGGAAACCGTGAAGCTGCAGGACATGGTCGATTCGCGTTTTCCGCACAGTGCAAGCACCGTAATCACCGAGCGTTACAGCCTCACGCAGAATGCCGACGGCTCACCACGCCTGATCGCGGATACTGTGGTGAGGGATCCGCTATGGTTGCAGGAACCGCTGCAATACCGGCTGGAGTGGATAACCTATGCCCCTGGCTGGATGCAGCCCTACGAATGTATGGAAGAGAGCTGGTTTGAACGCATCGACAAACTGGCCACTGAAGCGGGCAAAAGCCCGTAACAACAAGCCGGCAGCAATTTTTGCCGTGCGGAGGAAGTATGGGAGCCCGTTTGCGTTCGGCCGTCGTGGTGTCGTTGGTTGTGCTCCTGGCGGCAGCGTCGAAACTGCAGGCCGCGCCGGTGGCCGAAGTCCGGCTCGACATGACGACCGGGCAGGTGTGCTTCCCGCTGCATCACCAGGATTTCCAACTCTATTACCAGATATGCCTGCGGGTGCAGAACACCGGACCGCAAATCCAGTTGCTGCTGCACAGCGCAGTAGCCATCGCCAATCCCGATCTGGCTGCACTGCCTGTCTATGCCCAATCCAGCGGGCTGCTGTTACCGGTGGTACAGCTGAGTGATGGCCGCGTATTCCGCGACGTCAAACTGGCCGCCAGTATCGACGCCGCTTCCCGCCTGCTGTTTACGGTAACAGCCGCCAGAACAGTGCCGCTGGCAGCCGGCAAGTCGGCGGCGCGCAACTGGAATGAAGCCTTGCTGACCAGCATCCGTGGCGATCTGGCACGACCCACCGTACACGCGCGCAATCTGTTCCATGCTTCTGCTGCGATGTACGACGCCTGGGCAGCATTCGACAGCAAAGCCGACACTTACCTGCTTGGCAAAACCCGCAATGGTTTCAGCTGTACGTTTACCGGTATGCCGCCGGCAGCCGACACCGCCAAGGCGCGGGCAGAAGCGATCAGTTATGCGAGTTATGGTTTGCTGAAGCACCGCTTTGCCAAGTCGCCCGGCTTCGCCAACTCCGCCCGTCTGTACGACGACCTGATGCTGGCGCTCGGTTATGACCTCACCGTTACCTCGCGTGATTACAGCAAGGGTTCCGCCGCCGCCCTCGGCAATCATATTGCCGACTGTCTGATTGCCTACGGCTTGCAGGATGGCGCCAACGAAGCCAACAGTTATGCGTCCCAGCATTACCAGCCGGTCAACGCACCGTTTTTCCCCACCAGAGCGGGCACCACCATCTCCGATCCCGATCGCTGGCAACCACTGTCGTTCACCGAATTCCGCGACCAGAACGGCAATCTGTTTGCCGGCTCCACACCGCCGTTCCTGACGCCTGAATGGGGCGATGTGCTGCCGTTTGCGATGACGCCGGCTAACCTCACGCAGTACACGCGTGCCGGCAGTAGCTGGCGTGTCTATCACGATCCCGGCAAACCGCCGCTGCTGACCGATGCTGCCACTGCCAGCGAGTACCAGTGGAGCCATGAGCTGGTGGCACTGTGGTCGTCGCACCTTGATCCGCACGACAAGGTCATCTGGGATATTTCACCCGGTGCGATGGGCAACAACAGTGATTACCCCACCACCCTGCAAGGTTTGCGTAACTTCTACCAGACCACAGTGGGCGGTGATCGCAGCCGCGGCCACGCGTTGAATCCGTTTACCGGCAAAGCCTATGCCCCCAACCTGGTGCCACGCGGCGACTACACGCGGGTGCTCGCCGAGTTCTGGGCCGATGGTCCGCTGTCGGAAACACCGCCGGGGCACTGGTTCACTGTGTTGAATCATGTGGTGGACGACAGCAATTTTGCATCGCGTCTGCGCGGCATCGGTAGCGTGCTGCCGGCGCTGGAGTGGGACGTGAAAGCCTATTTCGCTCTCGGCGGTGCCATGCACGATGCGGCGATTTTGGCCTGGGGCATCAAGGGTTACTACGATGGCGTGCGTCCCATCTCGGCCATCCGTTACATGGCAGCACTGGGGCAGAGCAGCGATCCGGCGCAGCCCAACTACAACAGCAAGGGGCTGCATCTGGTACCCGGTTACATCGAAATGGTGCGGACGGGTGATGCATTGGCCGGCGCCAACAATGAGCACGTCGGCAAGATGAAACTGAAAGCGTGGCTGGCACACGACAAGATCCAGAACGGCGATACCGATCAGGCTGGCGTGGGTTGGTTGTTGGCCGAGAACTGGTTTCCCTATCAGCGGCCATCGTTCGTCACGCCACCCTTTGCCGGCTACGTATCCGGCCACAGTACCTACTCCCGCGCTGCCGCCGAAGTGCTGACGCTGCTGACCGGCAGCAAATATTTTCCGGGCGGACTCGGCGAATTCGTCGCGAAGAAAAACCAATACCTGGTGTTCGAAGAAGGCCCCTCGGTGGATGTCGTGCTGCAATGGGCCACGTACCAGGACGCTGCCGACCAGAGTGCGCTGTCACGCATCTGGGGCGGAATCCACCCACCCTACGACGATATGCCGGGTCGTCGCATCGGTGCAGTAGTGGGGGTGGATGCGTTCAATCAGGCGGAACGGTTTTTCAACGGGACTGTCGACTAATCCAGCAACTCACGCTGCCGCTGGCGTGCGTATCAGGTAGTCGAACGCTGACAGCGCTGCCTTGGCACCATCACCGGCAGCAATGATGATCTGCTTGAACGGCACGGTGGTGGCATCGCCGGCGGCAAATACGCCCGGCACGTTGGTGGCGCCATGGCTGTCTACCACTATCTCGCCAAAGCGCGACAGTTCCAGGTTGCCCTTGAGGAAATCGGTGTTGGGCACCAGACCAATCTGTACAAACACACCTGCCAATTCGATCCGGTGCTCCGCGCCGCTACTGCGGTCCTTGAACTGGAGGCCGTTGACTTTACTGCCATCGCCAGTGATGGAGGTGGTTTGGGCATTCATGTGCACGGTGACATTGGGCAGACTGTTCAACTTGTTCACCAACACCGCATCGGCCTTCAGTTGTGGCGCGAACTCCACCACCGTGACGTGCTGCACCACACCGGCCAGATCGATAGCGGCCTCGACGCCCGAGTTGCCACCACCAATGACGGCAACATTTTTGCCTTTGAACAAAGGACCATCGCAATGCGGGCAGTAAGCCACGCCCTTGTTGCGGTATTCGGCCTCGCCCGGCACATTGACGTTGCGCCAGCGCGCACCGGTCGAGAGGATCACCGCGCGGCTTTGCAACTGCGCGCCGTTCTCCAGCCTTAGCGTCAGCAGCGCACCGGGCGCAGCACCAGCTTGCAGTGCCGCCACCCGCTGGCCATTCATGATGTCGACGTCATAAGCGCGTGCGTGTGCTTCCAGCGCTGCCGCGAATTTGGGGCCCTGGGTTTCCAGCACTGAGATATAGTTTTCGATGCCGAGCGTGTCCAGCGTCTGGCCGCCAAAGCGCTCAGCCACGATGCCGGTGCGGATGCCCTTGCGCGCCGCGTAAACCGCCGCCGCAGCACCTGCTGGGCCACCACCGACTATAAGTACGTCATACGGTGCCTTTTTCGATAACGCTGCGGCGTCGCGCGCGGCACTGCCTGTATCTACTTTCTTGAGGATGTCGGCCAATTCCATGCGGCCTGAGCCAAACGGCTTGCCGTTGAGGAAGATGGAGGGCACCGCCATGATCTGCAGCTGCTCCACTTCGGTCTGGAACAAACCTCCGTCGATGGCGACGTGGCGGATGCGCGGATTCAATACCGCCATCAGGTTCAGCGCCTGCACTACGTCCGGACAGTTGTGGCAGGTCAGCGACATCCAGGTTTCGAACACCAGATCAGTGTCCAGCGCGCGGATCTGCTCAATAACATCAGCATCCACCTTGGGCGGGTGACCTCCGGCCTGCAGCAAGGCCAGTACCAGCGAGCTGAATTCATGCCCCATCGGAATGGCGGCGAAACGTATGCCCATGTCGGCACCCTTGCGGCTAACCTGGAATGAAGGGCGGCGACTGTCGGCACCATCAAAGCGCACCGAAACCATGCTGTTGAGTGCAGCAATTTCGGTCAGCAATTCGCGCATTTCTGCCGAGGCCGGACGGTCGTCCAGACTCGCCACCAGTTCGATGGGCTGCTGCAAGCGCTCCAGATAGGAACGCAACTGGGCCTGGATGGTGCTGTCAAACATAGTGTTCTCCGTGAACAGACGTGAACTCAGATTTTGCCGACGAGATCCAGCGACGGCGTCAGCGTTTTGGCGCCTTCGTTCCACTTGGCAGGGCATACCTGGCCAGGGTTGTTGGCGACGTATTGCGCCGCCTTCAACTTGCGCAGGGTTTCCTTCACATCGCGCGCGATGGCGTTGTCGTGCACTTCAGCGGTCTTGATCACACCGTTGGGGTTGATGACGAAGGTGCCGCGCAGTGCCAGACCTTCTGCTTCGATGTGCACACCAAAGGCGCGGGTCAGCTGGTGCGTAGGGTCGCCCACCAGCGGGAAGCGGGCTTTGCCGACAGCCGGCGATGTTTCGTGCCATACCTTGTGGGCGAAGTGAGTGTCGGTGGTGATGATGTAGACCTGCGTGCCCAGCTTCTGGAACTCGGCATAGTTGTCGGCTGCGTCTTCTACTTCAGTGGGGCAGTTGAAGGTGAAAGCTGCCGGCATGAAGATGAAGGCAGACCACTGACCCTGCAGACTCTGTTCGCTTACTTCGATGAATTTGCCGTTGTGGAAAGCCTGTGCCTTGAACGGTGCAACTTTGGTATTGACGAGTGACATTGAGGAACTCCTTGGTAGTAGTTGGAAGTAGTTGGTAGTAGTTGATGGTGGTAGTGGATAACCAGAGGGAACTGGTGTCTTGCTGCGGGCGGGATTATTGGTAGCGGCCCGGGAGGCATCCACTTACCAGTCGCCATCAAGTCCATAGGCAATATCTATGGACGGCGATTCCCGCACGGAATTGCCGGTCAAAACAGCTGATGGTTTGTGTGGCTTGCGAACAGTCAGGCGAGCATATAATCCCGGCACCTGCACGTGCAGTCGGCAGCCGCAGCAACACCACAACTACAACCAGAACCAAAACCATAAACATAAAATTGCAGAGGGATTTCCATGTCAGCGCCAGTCCTGTTTTCCCGCATTGCCCGTCGCGTTTCGATATTCACTTTCGCAGCAGTCGCCAGCGCGCTGGTGCTGGCGCAGGCACCGGCAGCACCAACGCCCGAGCAGCAAGCCGCGCGTCTCGCGATGGAAGAGCTCAACAAACAACCCGACTCGGTTGGCACCGGCCGCTTTGCTGCCATGAAGGAAGAAATCGCGGCGCTGCCAGAGCATGTGGTCTACCGCCCGCGTGATCTGGCGGCGCTTGGCGACAGCAAACTCGGCGTGGTGGCCTGGGGCAACGGCGGCTGTTCCGACGACGCTGCCAGCAGCCGTTTTCATTTGCTGGAACTGGCGTCGCACGGTTATCTGGTGATCGCCAATGGCAGGATTCTCAGTGGTCCCGGCGCGCCGCCGCGCCAGCCGCGGCAAGCGGCTGCACAACCAGCTGCACAACCAGCTGCCGGGCAGGCGGCGGCACCACCGTCATCGCCTACCCGCGCTGCGCAGCTCACTGCAGCCATTGATTGGGCGCTGCAGGAAAACCAGCGCAGTGGCAGTGCGTATTTCGGTCGTATCGATCCCAACCAGGTTGCCGTGTCCGGTTTCAGCTGCGGTGGTATCCAGGCGCTGGCAGTAGCGGCTGATCCCCGCATCAAGACACTGGTGTTGCAGAACACCGGCATCTTCAATGACGCCGGTCCTGCCGGCGCGATGTCGAGCGAGATGAACCTGACCAAGGAACAACTGCAGAAGATCCACACGCCGACGATCTACATCCTCGGCGGCGACACTGACATCGCCTATGCCAATGGGATGGACGATTTCAAACGCATAGCCCACGTGCCGGTGGCAGTGGCCAATTTGCTCGGCGTCGGCCATGGTGGCAGTTACAACAAACCCAACGGCGGTGCCGCCGCGCAGGCTGCTGTGCACTGGTTGAACTGGACACTGCGTTGCGACGCCGAAGCCGGCAAGTGGTTCCTCGGCACTGACTGCACGCTGTGCAAAGACAGCGCGTGGTCGTTTGAGGCGAAAGGATTGAAATAACTGCAGTCAACCGCCAGTGTCGGAGCCATTCTTGCTTAGCCATTGGGCAGCAACTGGCTCCGGGCTGGTCAGTTCAAATGACGTTCCGAAGCCAACCGCTACTGCTTCCTTCAGGAATTCTGCTGCCGGTGCAGCAGCATATCGATGGCGTCCTGCATGGACGTCGCCCGGGTAAGGCCCGCCTCGTTGACGAAGAAAATCTCATCAGCATTTTCGATGGTGTTCAGGCGATGGGCGATGATGACGCGCGTCGTATGTGCCGGAAGTTTGCGCAGGATGGCTTCGAGCAATTGTTCCGTCACGGTGTCGATGTTGGCCGTGGCCTCGTCGAGAATCAGCAGGTCCGGATGTCGCAGCACAGCACGCATGAACGCAATCAACTGTTTCTGCCCGAGCGACATGGAGTCGCCGCTGGCCGCTACCGCCGCCTGCAAGCCACCGTCAAAGCGCATCAGCAAGTCGTCAAGACCGTCGGTGGCCAGCACCTTCAGCAATTCTTCATCACTCAGCTGTGCGTGGTTGTCGTTGCCATAGAGGATGTTGTCGCGCACGCTGCCGGAGAACAGCACGGGTTCCTGCAGGATGAAGCCGATGCGCAACGCGCGCTCGGTGGGATCAATGCTGCGAATGTCCTGGCCATTGAGCAGGACCGTTCCCGTGGTGGGGTCGTACAGTCGTGCCATCAATGAAGCGGTGGTAGTCTTGCCGCCACCGGTGGGACCCACCAGCGCATAGGTCTTGCCGCGCTTCAGCGTGAAATTCAGGTTCTGCAGGATCACGCGCTCAGGCGTGTACTGGAACGATACGTCGCGGAATTCCAGCAAGGTGTCGGCATCAGTAGCGGCGGCTGGTTTGCCGGCCGGCAACAAGGGCATGTCGTTCTCCATCTGCAGAATGGCCGAGATGCGATCCCAGCCGGCCTGTGCAACCTGGAAGTTGGCCCAGATCGCCGCCAGTTGCCGCAGCGGATTGTAGAAGTTCGTCACATAGGCGAGATAGCTGATCAACAGGCCAAGTGTCAGCGACTCGGTCATCACCAGATGCACCCCGTAGCCCAGCACTGCCAGCTGGGCGAGCGTCGACGCCAGACCGAATACCGGCGTGAACAGGCTGTTGGCAAGGCCGGACAGCAGCGCTTTGCGGTAGTTGGTCTGATTCGCTGCCTCGAAGCGTTGGCGGAAAAAATCGCGCCGGTTGAAGGCAACGATGACGCGGAAATTGTTCAGACTTTCGGTGACTTCGGCTGACAGGTTACCCGTGGCAGCCATGGACTCGGCGTTCTTGCGCTTCACCCACGGCGACACCAGCCGGGTGAATACCAACAGCACCACCGCCGGCAACAGCGCCGCCACTCCGAGTCGGAAATTGATTGCCAGCAGGAATATTGCGGCGCCGCACATGATGACCAGTGAGCCGACAAACTGTACCAGCGTTTGGGAAAAGAACAGGCTCAGCTTGTCGGTGTCGTTGTTGATGCGGGAAATCAGGTCGCCGGCCTTGTTGGCATTGAAGAAAGCCACTGGCAGTTCCTGCAGTTTGCTGAAGATACGTGAGCGCAGGTTGAACAACACCCGCTGACCCACGCCGCCCATCAGGCGCGTCTGCAGATAGCTCGTACCGAGGCCGGTGAGATAAAGCGTGAACAGCACTGCGGCGAATCCCAACATGCCATCGAAGCGACCGGCTGTTATGTAGCTGTCGACAATGTGCGCGATCAACAAGGGCGCGAGCAGGTTGACGAGCGAGTTGCACAGTGTGGCTACCGACGCATAAGCCAGAATGGCGTGTTCGCCGGCCAACAGCGGCAGCAGGCGACTTACCGCCTTCAATGCAGGTGCTTTTGCGTCTTGCGCCGCCGGTGCTTCGGCGGCGGACAGGTCAAGAGCGTATTTCATAGGAGCTGGTTGAGCGCTGTGAGTTGTATATCTGCACATACTCGGGTGAGTTGTGCATCAGTTCGTCATGGGTGCCGGCGGCGAGAATCTCGCCTTCCATCAGCAAGATGATCTGGTCGTAGTCCATGACGGGTGCGATCTTCTGCGTGATCGATACCAGCGTCAGCTGCGGATAGTTGTCGGCAATATTGGCAAGAATCTTTTGCTCGGTGCGCTGATCGACACGGGCGGTGAAATCATCTAGGAAGAGGATCTTCGGATTCAGCGCCAGCGCCCGCGCCAGCATGATGCGCTGCTTCTGGCCGCCCGACAGCGAGGTGCCACGTTCGGAAATCTGTGTGTCGAGCCCTGCCGGCAAGGTGGTAATAAAGTCGCTGAGTTCGGCAGTGCGAACGGCGAGTTCGAGGGATGCGTTGCTGGCGATGGGACTGAACGCAATGTTCTCGCGCATAGTCGTGCTGAACAGCACGCTGTCCTGGAACACCAGTCCTATCTGCGGATAGAAGTTGGCGCTGTCATGGCTGGCGAGCGGCTTGCCATCGTACTCGAGCGTGCCGGCTTGCAGCGGCGTCAGCCCAGCGAGAATGTTCAGTAACTGGGTCTTGCCGGCAGCGGTGGGGCCAAGAATCGCCGTACGCGACCCCGGCTTGATCGTCAGTGAGACGTTTTTCAGTACTGGCTTGCCGCCATAGGCGAGATTGATGTTACGAGCACTGATATGCCCCTGCAGGCTCAGCACCTCGGCGCCCGTGCTCACATCATCCGGGGCCTTCAACACTTCACTGATACGCGCATACGATACGCCGGCCTGCGTCATGATGTTCATCATGAAGCCGATGACAAGTATGGGGAAAATAAGCAGCACCAGATAGTTCATGAAGGCTGCGAATGAACCCAGCGACATCTCGCCGTCAATAACGTAGTGACCGCCGAGCGTCACTACCGACAGCGTACCCATCGCTGCGATGAACGTGATCGCCGGGATCATGAAGGCAAACAGGCGGACAATGGTGAAGCCGATATCGCGGCCACGCGCATTGGCTGCGGTGAAACGCTCATGCTCGCGCTCGTTGGAATTCAGCACGCGGATCAGGGCCGCGCCAATAATGCTTTCCTGAATCACCTTGTTGAGCCAGTCGATGACTTCGCGGCCGAGTTTGAAATACGGCCTCACCTTGCGCAGGATGACGAAGAAGGTGCCGCCGATCAGCGGAATCACCATCAGCACGGCAGAGGCCAATTTCCAGTCAATGCTGAGCAGTATGATCGCTGTGCCGATAATGATGACGGCAGATGTCACCAGTGACACGACCACCTGCGACACGAACAGCTTGATGGAGTCGATGTCAGAGGTGAGGTTGGTCAGCAGCTTTGCCGGACTCTTGTCTTCAATGAAGCGATAGCCCTGGCGTGAAATGCGCGTGGCCAGTGACTGCCGCAAATCGAAGGCCGCTCGTTCCGACACCAGTATTTGCATCAGGCTTTGCAGGCAGGTGAAGAAAAAGACAAGGGCTGCAACGCCGCCAAACTGCAGCAGCAACGGTTTTAGTTCGAAGGTGCCTGCCACATAGGCGTCAATGCCGTTGGCGATCAACCGCGGAATGAACAGCGTGAAGACATTGGCCAGCACGGCCAGCACAATGAGCAGTGCTACCTGCTTGCGATAGGGTGCGAGGATGCTGAACAGGCCCGGTGCACGCGGCCCTTTTGGCCGCCCGGGCCTGGTTGTAGCGGTAGCTTGATTCACGGTAGAACACAGCAATAGACGACAAATTCCGGTCGCGCATCTTATCCCGGTTCGGCAGCCGACATCCTCCGTTTGCTGAATTATTACGGGTCTTTACCACAAGCAGTGTGATCCAGGCGCCATGCGCTATGGTCGGTGACGGCGAGGAAATCCAGCGGCTGCTTGCAGCGCACGCTGCGTCCCATGTACTGCACGCTGTCCCCACGGGCGTGGCGGTAAGCGTCCTCCGGCGTTGTTTGGGTTCCCGACGCCGCAGCGTCGAATGACAACCCG
>CAISOD010000060.1 GCA_903887045.1 uncultured Gammaproteobacteria bacterium
ACTTCGTTCGTTCATGCCGACTACAAACTGGTGAATGCAGATGACTCCGCACTCAGCCAATTGTGCGTCGCCGCCGCTGCAGCCGACTCCCGCGAGTCAGTACTCGCACTGACGGATGCCGCCGGCATAACCCGACTCGATATGCCCACTGTGCTGTGCAACGGCATGCCACTGACGCGGTTTACGCTCAAGTACGGCAATGCCAAGCTCGAAACAGGCGGGGAATCGACCGCCAGCGCAGGTTATGTACTGCGCAAGAACGACGCCAGCCCGTTGACCGAGTTGTGCGCTGCCGCCGCAGTTTCCGAGCAGGAATACAGCAAGGTCAAGCAGGCGTATTTCAACCGCGACAGCAAGCTGGAATCCGAAGTGTTCTGCAACGGTCTTCCGCTCAAGACCTTCATGCGCAAGTACAGCGCAGCCGAAGGCAGGCAGGTGAGCCAGCGCTAATCGGCCATAAAGAGCAGGAGTCACTTGAACAATAGTTGAAGCCAATTGCGGTGAGCTGGTGGCGAGTGAGGAGCAGCGCGAGCGAACGCGACACCGGGGAACGCAAGCGATTGGCCTCCACTAAAACCCAAGTGACTCCTTCCATTAATTTTTCATAAGCATTGCAGCATCAATAACAGGATTACCTCCAATTCCTGCAAAGCATCGAAGTTTTTCTTGGTTCGTGTGCATAAGGCGCGTCGCTACAGTGGCGCCACTTTCGAATTGCCATCCAAGAGAAACCCATGCAACACGCCTTCCGCCCCCGCCAGCACGCACTGCGCTTTGCCATTTTTGCGTTGGCCACAAGCCAGGCTGCTACTACGCTGGCGCAATCCAGTGGAGTCGAAGAAATCCAGGTTACCTCGCGCCGTCGTACCGAGCTGGCGCAGGACGTGCCGATTCCGGTCACCGTGGTCAGCGGGCAGTTGGTAGCCGATAGCGGCGCCTTCAACGTCAACCGCATCAAGGAACTGATTCCTTCGGTACAACTGTATTCATCGAATCCGCGCAACACTGCCATCAGCATCCGCGGCCAGGGCACTACCTTCGGCTTGACCAACGACGGCATTGATCCGGGCGTTGGCTACTATATCGACGGTGTGTACTTCGCACGTCCGGCCATCACCACGCTCGACTATCTCGACGTAGAACAGATTGAAGTACTGCGCGGCCCGCAGGGCACGCTGTACGGCAAGAACACCACGGCTGGCGCTTTCAACGTTACTACCGCCAAACCAACGCAGGAAAAAAGTGCCAGAGTCGAACTGACCACTGGCAACCTGGACTATCTACAACTGAAGGCCACTGCCACCGGCGGCCTGACCGATACACTGGCCGGCCGCTTTTCCGTCACCTCTACTGAACGCTCGGGCACGCTGACCAATATCCGCACCGGCGAAGACGTCAACACGCTGGAAAACTGGTCTGCCCGTGGCCAGTTGCTGTGGGATGTCAGCGACAGCACCGACGTACGCCTGATCGCTGAACTGTCACGCCAGGATCCAGTGGGTTATGCGCAGGTGTTCGCCGGTTCGGTGACAAACCGCCGCTCGGCCTATCGCCAGTTTGAAAGCATCATCGCGGCACTCAACTACAACCCGCCGCGCGATCCCTTTGCACGCCAGATCGATACCAACAGCCAGTGGCGCTCGGGTAACGACATCGGCGGACTGTCGCTGACGGTTGACACCGAACTCGGCAGCGGCACGCTGACCTCCACCACCGCCTGGTACTTCTGGGACTGGCGCCCGGCCAACGACCGCGACTTCCTCGGCCTCAATGCGCTGCAGAAATCGGAAGCACCGTCCGATCACGAGCAGTTGTCGCAGGAATTCCGCTGGGCCGGCAATGTGAGCGAGCGCGTTGATGGTGTGGTCGGCTTGTACGCCATCAAACAGGAACTGAACTCGGATCCATTTCATCGTGAAGAACTCGGCCCTGACCAATGGCGCTTTGTATCGGCCAACGCTGCTGCCGAAACCAACTTGCGTACTCCCGGCTTGTTCGATGGTTTTGGTACCAACAGCAGCCCCGGCCTCGAAACCTTCAGCGCCGCGCTGTTCGGCCAGCTGGATTGGGCACTCACTGACGATCTGAGTCTGTTGACGGGTCTGCGTTTCAACTACGACGAGAAGAAAGTGGACTTCCAGCGCACGGTGAGCGGCGGTGTGCCGCTGGCAACACCTGCCTTGTTGGCCTTGCGTAATGCGCAATACAGCAACCAGGCTTTCAAGGCCGACATCACTGATGACAATGTCACCGGCACCGTCACGCTGAATTACGCGCTCACTGACGACATCAATGTGTACGGCACCTACAGCACCGGCTTCAAACCGGTAGGCCTCAACCTTGGCGGACTGCCGACCGATGCCGGCCGCATCATGACCGAACTGTCCGTCATCAAACCCGAATATGTGCAGCACTACGAACTCGGCGTCAAAACATCACCGTTCAACAACACCACGCTGAACTTCGTTGTGTACCAGACCGACATCGAAGACTACCAGGCACAAGTGCAAACAGCCGACATCGCCGTGAACCGCGGTTATCTGGCCAACGCCGAAGAGGTGCAGGTGAAAGGTTTTGAAGTGGATGCACGCGTACGGCTCGACAAGGTCACACTGCAGGCGTCCTACGCATACACCGATGGCAAATACGTAAAGTTCACCAACGCACCGCTGCCACTCGAACAAGTGGGCGCGCCGGTAGCCTTCATCGACATCTCCGGCGGCCTGCTGCCGGGTATTTCGAAGAACGCCTTCTCGTTCACCGGCGAATATGCGCGTCCCATCACGCTGCTTGGCACCAGCGGTGAAGTGTTTGGCGGCTTCGACGCCTACTACCGCTCGGATTTTTCGTCGAGCGCGTCGCCGTCGCAGTTTCTCAACATCGACGCTTACACGCTGCTGAATGCCCGTGTCGGTTTCCGCACCGACGACTCCTGGTCGGCTTTCCTGTGGTCACGCAACCTTACCGACAAGGACTACTTCGAACAGCTGTTGCCGGGCGCTGGCAACGCCGGCCACTACGCCGCTGTGCTCGGTGATCCGCGTACCTGGGGCGCGACGGTGCGGTACTCGTTCTGATTACAGGAACAAGTGATAAAGGTGGTCGTAATCCGGCAGATGCATGATGCCCTCTGTCGGCGATGCGGGTTTGAATGCGTCGTGGCAACCTTCGCATGAATCGACAAGGGCATCGGCTGCGGTTCCCAACAGTTCCAGGTTTTTGGTCTTCGCTGCTTCCATCGACATCAACGCAGCGTTGCTCATTGCCTGGGCGAAGGTGCGCCATTGTTCACTGGCAACCCAACCTGCATCGGCTGGGCCGCTGCCTCCCAGCGAGATCAACGAACCCGCACCTGCCAGCTGAATGGAAAAATACTCCACCAGTTGCCATTCCGGGTCGTCCAGCGTGCGATTCATCGCCTGGTGATCCCAGATGTGATGGGCCGAGTGGTCAATCATCGTCACCATCAGCGCATTGATGCTGACAGGAACATCCAGCGGCTCTGCTGCCGTCACAGGTGCCGTAACAGCAACCCCCAACGCCAATACGCCGGCCAGCGCGCTGGTGGTGAGAACAGCGCGGTATACGCCAAGTTTCGAGATGAACATATGCTTGCCTCTGCAAGTGAAGTGCAGCGGCACCATTGCCGCCTCCTTCAGTATGTAGCCGGCGCTTGCAGGGCATTTGACCTTGGTCAAAACCGGGCACAAACGAAAGGGGGCCGAAGCCCCCTTTGTGTATGCATGCAAGCAGTTACTTCGAAAGCGCTTACTTCTTGGTCGGACTCATGAAGTCTTCTTTGCCGGCCTTCTTGGCATTCTTCTGCGCCTTCTTTTCCTTCTGGGTCAGCAAAGGCTTCTTCTTGGTGTCTTTCTGGGTTCTCTGTTCTTTGGCCATGTTGATTGCTCCTGTTCATTACACTGATGTAGCAGTAATCCAGACTCTCTGCTTGAACCGGAAAAGTCTGGCGGTCATGGGCCCATGACTTGCCCCATACCGTAGCATGCCGGCTGGCGGAAAGATTGTGTTGTCTGTTGTGCATTTGCGGACCCGGATGACAGCGCATGAAGCCAGCAGGTACCCTTGCTGCTGTCCCTTTCAGTACTGCTTAGACGCTCTCTCCCAAGTTGGCCCCATGACCCCAGTGCATCACAAAATTGGCGAACAACGATCCGCCGCCCACTGCCTGCTGTTGCCGCGATTTTCGCTGTTCGCACTGCTGCTGGCCGGCTCTGCTGCCCACGCTACCGAGGCTGCGCGCTCGTACTACGTGGAGCCGGGCACCTATGGCACCCAACGTGAGAGCGACCCACCGGCCTACGTGGCCAACGTTGGCTCCACGCTGAAGAACTCCCTCACCTGGCTCGACAGCGGTGCCGAATACCGTTTGCGCTACGAATACCGCGACGATGACATCCGCCGGCTTGATGCAACCGACAGTGATAACCTGTTGCTGCTGCGCACACGCGCCTGGATTGGCATCAAGGAAGTACTGGATCCGCTGCGCTTCGCCTTCGAGCTGACTGATTCGCGTGAGCGCCTCACCCAATTCCCGTCCGACAACCGCAACGTTAACGAGATGGAATTCATCCAGGGTTATGCCGAGCTGCATTTCACTGACGTGCTCGGCCCCGATCCGCGCGGCAATGCCCGCCCGCTGGTAATGCGCGCTGGCCGCATGGCGTTTGAAGCGCTTGATCGCCGGCTGGTAGGCCGCAACGAATGGCGCAACACCAGCAACAGTTTTACCGGCATGCGGGTGCAACTGGGCAACGACAACAACGACTGGGCAGTGGAAGCCTGGTCA
>CAISOD010000061.1 GCA_903887045.1 uncultured Gammaproteobacteria bacterium
TACCAATGGTATTTGCCTAGCATTTACCGTGCCGCCTGCAACAACAAGGTGCAGCGCGCCGGCATCTGCAACGTGAGGCTGAGCTCCCTGGCCTCGGGTGGCTGGCCGTCCGCCTGCAGGGTATCGAGCAGCACCCGCCAATTGCTCACGCTGCTTTGCAGCGGCAGTGTGAATTCCACTGCGGTTTCGCCGGAATTGAGGATGGTCAGGTAGTGGTTGCTGCCGGCCGCGCCCTCGGGCGACACCATGTAACCGAGACTGTGGACATTATGCTGACCCCAATGGCGCGGCTGCATTTCTTCGCCATAGGCGTTGAACCAGCGAATGGCGGGATCCTTGGGATTGCCGGTATCGTGCAGATAGCTGTTGATCCAAAGGTGCGGATGGCGGCTTTTGAGGCCGAGCAGGTAGCGGCTGAAGTCGAGCATGCTGCGCGACTCCTTGTCCTGATGTTGCCACGCCAGCCAGTTCAGCGGAGAGTCCTGGCAGTAGGCATTGTTGTTGCCGTCCTGGCTATGGTTCATTTCGTCACCAGCCAACAGCATTGGGGTGCCCTGCGATAACACCAGGGTCGTCAACAGGTTCCGCTGCTGGCGTGCGCGCAGCTCGTTGATGCCGATGTCGTCGGTTGGGCCTTCGATACCGTAGTTGCTGCTGTAGTTTTCCGAGTGACCGTCGCGGTTGTCTTCCAGGTTGGCTTCGTTGTGCTTGTAGCGGTAGCTCACCATGTCACGCAGCGTGAAGCCGTCGTGACAGGTGATGAAGTTGATGCACGACGACGGCCGTCGGCCATTGTGCTCGAAAATGTCGCTGGAGCCGTGCAGCCGGCGCGCAATCTCCGGCAGCATGCCGGGGTCACCACGCCAATAACGCCGAACAGTATCGCGGTAGCGGTCGTTCCATTCGCTCCAGCCATTGGGAAAGTTGCCGAGTTGGTAGCCGCCGGGGCCAATGTCCCACGGTTCTGCGATGAACTTGACGGCCGCCAGAGCGGGGTCCTGGTGCATGGCATCGAAGAATCCGCTGCCGCGATCAAAGCCGTGTTGCTCGCGGCCGAGTACGGTGGCGAGATCAAAGCGGAAGCCGTCCACACCCATTTCGGTCACCCAGTAACGCAGCGAATCCATTACCAGCTTGATGACATAAGGGTGTGTCAGATCCAACGTGTTGCCGCAGCCGGTATCATTGATGTAATAGCGCGGGTTCTCTGCCTGCAGACGGTAATAGGCAAGGTTGTCGATGCCACGGAAACACAGCGTCGGGCCGGTGCGCCCGCCTTCGGCCGTGTGGTTGTAAACCACATCAAGCAGCACTTCGATGCCGGCATCGTGCAGGGCCGACACCATCGTGCGGAATTCGTGGGGATCGCCACTTTGCAGGTAGGCCTGGTGCGGCGCGAAAAAAGTCAGGGTGTTGTAGCCCCAGTAGTTGCGGAGGTTCTTCTCAACCAGAAACTGGTCGTGGATGAAGCCCTGCACGGGCAGCAGCTGCAAACTGGTAACACCAAGATCGCGCAGGTAGCGCACCAGTGCTGAATGTCCGACACCGCGGAAAGTACCGCGCTGGCTCGGTGGCAGGGCCGGGTGTTGCATTGTCAACCCACGTACATGGCCTTCGTAGATGACAGTGTCACGCTTCCGCACGCGGTTCTGCCGCGGTGCAGGCAAATGGCTGCGCGCCACCACCACAGATTTGGACATGAAGGCAGCGTTATCGCGCGCATCGAAACTGAGGTCTTCGTCTTGTGAACCCACCTGGTAACCGTAGTGCAGATTGCACCAGGTGAATTCACCCACCAACTGGCGTGCGTACGGGTCCAGCAACAGTTTGTGATGATTGAAACGATGCCCGAGCTCAGGCTGGTATGGCCCGTATACCCGGTAGCCATAGACCGTTCCAGGGCGCAGACCACGGAGGTAACCGTTCCAGACGTGACTGGTGCAATCAGGCAAGGCAAAGCGTTGCAACTCCTGACTGCCATCGTCGTTGAACAGGCAAAGTTCGACCTTTTCGGCATGCGACGAAAACAGCGCAAAGTTGACGCCATCTCCGTCCCAGGTGCTTCCGAGCGTGTGGATATTGCCCGGTTCAATATGGAGCTTGCTGTACGGCATATCAGCCCTCCCACTTGAAGAAGAGCGTACCCAGCGACGGCAGCGCTACCTGCAGGCTCCATGGCTGGCCGTGCGAGGGTATCGGTTCAGCATGTACTCCACCGAGATTACCCTGACCGCCACCACCATAATGCAGCGCGTCAGTGTTCAGCAGTTCCTTGTACCACCCAGATTCCGGCACACCGATGCGGAACTGCCGGTGTGCGATCGGGGTGAAATTGAACAGACACAAGACCGATCCCGCACTGTCATTGCCGTGGCGCCAGAAACTGAATACCGAATGCTGGTGATCGTTGGCATCCACCCAGGTAAAGCCGCTCTCGCTGGTGTCGCGCTGGTGCAATGCGGGTATTTGGGTGTACAGCCGATTGAGATCACGCACGAGATTCTGGACACCACTGTGTGTCGGGTATTGCAGCAGGTGCCAGTCGAGACTGTGGTCGTGGTTCCACTCGGCACGCTGGCCGAACTCAATGCCCATGAACAACAGTTTTTTGCCCGGGTGCGCCCACATGAATGCGAGGTAACTGCGCAGAGTGCCAAACTTCTGCACGTCGTCGCCAGGCACGCGCTCAACAATCGAGCGCTTGCCATGCACCACTTCATCGTGGCTCAACGGCAATACAAAGTTCTCGCTGAACGAATACAACAGGCTGAAGGTCAACTCGTTGTGATGGAACTTGCGGTGGATGGGATCACGTGCGATGTAACGCAGCGAATCGTTCATCCAGCCCATGTTCCATTTGTAGCCGAAGCCGAGGCCTCCGTGCTCGGCGAAATGAGTGACACCTGGCCACGCCGTGCTCTCCTCCGCCACCATCATGATGCCGGGTTGGCGGCGATAGGCACGAGAGTTGATGGTACGCAACAGATCAAGCGCGCCGAGGTTTTCGCGGCCGCCGTACGGGTTCGGTATCCATTCGCCGTTGTTACGGCTGTAGTCGAGATACAGCATAGACGCCACCGCATCGAAGCGCAGACCGTCGATGTGGAACTCTTCCAGCCAGAACAGGGCATTACTGAGAAGGTAGCTCTGCACTTCAGCGCGGTCGTAGTTGTAGATGCAGGTATTCCAGTCAGGGTGAAAGCCCTGACGCGGATCGGCATGCTCATACAAATGCGAACCATCGAAACGCGCAAGGCCGTGGGCATCGGTGGGGAAATGACCTGGCACCCAGTCAAGCATAACGCCAAGCCCGAGTTGGTGAGCGGTATCGACAAAGAAGCGGAAATCATCAGGATCGCCGAAACGGCTGGTAGGCGCGAACATGCCGAGCGGCTGGTAACCCCACGAGCCATCGAACGGGAACTCACTGACCGGCATCAGCTGGATATGGGTGAAGCCCTGTTCCTTCACATACGGTAACAATAACGCTGCCAGCTCGCGGTAGCTGAACCACTGCCAGCCGTCCTTGTGACGCCACGACCCAAGATGCACCTCATAGAAGCTTATTGGTGCGCTGTGCGTCACGGTGGAGCGTCGGCACTGCATCCAGGCACCATCCTGCCACTGATACTGCGGACGCTTCGTTACTACAGAAGCAGTAGCGGGTGGCAGTTCCATCTGTCGCGCATAGGGATCGGCTTTCAGTGGCAGCAGTCGACCATCGGCGTCGTGCAATTCGTATTTGTAGCGAGCCCCCTCCGCCATGCCGGGCATAAACACGGCCCACACGCCGCTGGACCCTTGCGGCAGCATCAAATCGACACGGCCGTCCCAGCCATTGTGGTCTCCCACCAGCGCCACCTTCGACGCATTGGGCGCCCACACGGCAAACAACACTCCAGCGGCACCATTGTGCACACAATGGTTGGCACCCAGCATGCGCCAGGCCTCTTCCAGCGTGCCGCTGTTGAACAGATAGAGGTCGGTCGGGTCAAGCAACTGCGCCGTACTCATCGTGGCCGCTCCTGTGCCAGCGCGGTTAGCAGTGACTGTGCAGCAGGCTGCGCGAACAATTCATTCAAGGTACCCGGCAGCTTGCGGCGCCAGTTCGGGTATTCGTTGCTGGTGCCGGGAATGTTCACCGGGGTATCACTGCCGGCGATGTCGTCAAGTTGCAGCGATACCAGTGCGGACGCGGTGCGGCCGCAGGCACGCACCAGTGCGGCAGTGAGGACTGTATCGAGAGGACGTTCGGTATTGCGGTCGTGCCAGCTGTCCGGCAACAAGCCGAGTTCATCCAGCCACTGCAGCAGCATCCCCTTTTCACCCTGCCGGTGTTCCATTTCGTGCTGAAGCTTTGTGTCGTCAGGAATCAGGTTGAGGCTGCGACGCAGCGGCAGGTCGGTACGATTCCACCAGGACAGCAGCGGCGGGACATCGTGATTGGCAATCATGGCAAGGGCCTGTGGCTTGTAATGTTCAGGCTTGCGGAAATGCCAGCCATCATACTTTTCGAAGTAAAACACACAGTTGGAATAGATGCCCGCCGGATCGAGAAAACGGCGGATTTCAGGTGGTACCACGCCCAGATCTTCGCCTATTACCACACAGCGATTGCGCAGGCTTTCAAGCCGCAGAATGGCAAACATCACATCGACCGGGTAATGCACATAGGCCCCTTCGGCATTGCTGCCGTCGTTCGGGCACCACCAGAGGCGCATCATGGACATCACGTGATCAATACGCAGTGCGCCGCAGCTCTGCATGTTCGACTGCAGCAGCCGGATGAAATGCGCGAAACGTTGCTCTTCGAGTGCTGCGGGTGACATTGGAGGCAAGCCCCAGTTCTGGCCGAGCGGATTGAAGTTGTCGGGTGGCGCGCCTACGCGCGCATCCAGACAGAACAAACCCGGATTGCCCACCACTTCGCAGCCATCGCAGCTGCTGCCCACGGCAAGATCACGCACAAGGCCCAGTTCCATGCCGGCCTGCAGTGCCAATTGCTGACATGCTGCCAATTGTTGGGATGCCAGCCATTGCAGGTACAGATGGAAATCAGCTTGCGCAAATACGCTTTCGCTGCGGATGCCGAGTGTGGCCTGCATCGCGGCGAAGCCCTGCAGTGCTAAACCACCTTCAGTACAGAACTGAATGAACTGTTTCAGTCGTGCCTTCGACGCCCCGGCCTGGAACTGCTCATACATCAGCGCCAGGATGGGCAGCTTGAAATTGGCAACGCCGGTGTAATCAACATTGGCAGCGGCACGCAGCTGTATCAGTGTGTCTTGGCTCGCTTGCGCAGCAAGCACGGCTTGCACGGCAGGCGCCATGAAGTCTTCGCACAGTTCAGCAGCGATATAGAGCGGATTCAGGAAGCGGCGATCACTCGGGCTGTAGGGACTGGCGTTGTCGGGGTAGCGCAGGTCGAGATAATGCAGCGGATTCAGCAGCGCAAAAGCGGCACCGCGGCTGCCGGCCTGTTCAACCAGGTACAGCAAATCGGCGAAATCACCCATGCCCCAGTTGTCATCCGACCGCACGCTGTAGAGCTGGACAGCCACTCCCCACCAGCGCTTGCCATTGATCAAGGCCTGCGGCCGGTAGCATTCGGTGGGAGCGACTACCAGCAGAGTGTTGCTCTGGCTAGAGCCCTGTTGCACTCGCAGTTGGTGATAGCCACAGGGCAAGTCGGTGAGCGGCAACAGGTGGGTGTCCCCGTTTACCGGCAATTGTGTCGGCAGACTGCTGCCTTCACGCACACTGCCGTCTTCAAGGCTGAGTCTCCACACCACTGGCAGCGCGATCTCAGCTGGATGCAGGTTCAATTGCGGGGTGGCCGTCCCCGGCGGCAGCACATATACCGGCGGCAGCAGGCCCTCGCGCAGCTCGCGTTGCCGCGCCGCCAGCATTGCGTCTACCTCGGCCGCGCTGTGAGGCTGCGCTCCCATGCAGGCCAGCATGTGCAGGCGATTGGCCGTAGTGATGTGGGCAATATTGCCGGAAAATTCGATGAACTCAGAGGCTATGCCATAGCTGCAAAGCAGCTGGTCCAATAATGGTGAATCGAGCGCACCGTTATGTGTCTGGCCTTGAGTCGTCTCGCTGTCTTTCACTGCAACCCCACGATGATTGTGCACCAATAAAAGCACGGCGACGTTCCAGTTTGGTGCGCGCCCAGCCTATCAGTTCGCCAGAACCTTTATCATGGGGTGGATTGCAAGAAGCAGGCCCGGTTCCAATAATTTTGACGGGTTCGGTGCCAAGCAAAGGAATTTAGTGGGAATTCGTGGGCTTGCGATAAAGATTATTGGAAGACTGGTTTGAATGCAGTTGACGTGCTGCCTACCGGCCCGGATTTGAGGAATATCTGCAGTGAAAGCAGTTGGTCTGGCTAGTTTCTTGATTGCCGTATTCGCGAGTTCCTCGCTCACCTACAGCACTACTCTCACCGAGCTTGGCGGTTTTCGTGCGCCATCTGCAGGCAATACCGGCATCGATACCAATGCCACGTTCGCCATTGGCATGACCACCTACAATGGCCTCAGCTCGCGCAGTAATGCACTCCCACCGAATCCTTGCGCATTGTTGGTTTGGTGCGGCCGGAAGCGGCGCAGATTGGACAGCAAGCTGATATCTATCTGGTGGTGAAGATCGGTGCTGTATTCATGATGCGCAACGATGACGGTACTTTCGTGCAATGGAGTGGCAGCCTAGCCGAGTTGGTACCGTATCGAAAGCAAACAACCTTGGCGGCTGACACTGAAGTAGATTTGTACAATGGAAAGCTCGGTATCGGCGGTGAGTTCCAATTGTTCCTGGGATATCGCGGTGGCGACGGCTTGTTGCGCTACAGCCCAAGGGGGTTTGTGTTAAGCAGCTCCGCTAATCCGACAAACCAGGCGCCGTGGTTTTACAACGGCACAGATTGGAAGAGCAGCGGCTCACCGTCTGCATGTGCAAGCCCGCTGTTACAGACACCGCTTGATCTCAGCAAAGTGACATCTATTCTTTATCCCGGTCAGATCCGCGGTGGTGATTACAAGTCACACTGCGGTTTCCGCCTTGATGGCGCCGGGCAGAGAAATCAGGTGAATGTGGTTTCAGCAAGCAACGGGACTGTGGTTCGCGGTGAACGTGACAACGCAAACGGGGTTGTGCAGTACGCATTCGAAATCATAAGCCCCTGTGGTGTGATGACAAGGAGAGGACACTTGCTGCAACTGTCTCCGAAGAATGTTTTCATGGATTTTGGTGTCTACGATTTGCGATCCCGCAATCCTGCCACTTTTGGCATGAGTGGCGAACCCAGGCCCTATGGTATCTGCTGGCTCGATGCACCGATACGTAGCCAGCCATCCCCGTGTTGACTGCCTTCCATTAGCCCGTTCTTGTGCGCAAAAGCTGGCTTAACGAAACCGCAGGTTGCCGCGATTCAGCTCACTCACCGATTTGACTCCCATCAGCTTCATGCCGCGTTCGATCTCGCTGCGGTATTGTCCAAGGGCACGTTCGACGCCGGGCTGGCCGGCAGCAGCGAGTGCGTACAAATACAGACGTCCGCCCGAGCAGGCCTTGGCCCCCAGCGACAACGCCTTCAGCACATGGGTACCGCGCTGGATGCCGCCTTCGCACACCACGTCGAGTTTGTCGCCGACGGCATCAACGATTTCGGCCAGTTGGTCGAACGATGCCCGTGACCCGTCGAGCTGGCGACCACCATGGTTCGACACCATGATGCCGGTGCAGCCGATGTCTACTGCACGCCGCGCATCGGCCACGCTCATGACACCCTTCAGCGCAAAGTGGCCGCCCCAACGTTCGCGAATCTTCTCGGCGTCTTTCCAGTTCATGCTCTGGTCGAGCATCTTGGCAAAATAGCTGCCGATCGAGGTGGCGATGTTGGAGCCTTCCTGCACATGCGTACTCAGGTGCGGCAGATCGAATTTCGGATGCGTCAGATAGTTCCAGGTCCAGCGCGGACGCAGCGCAAAACTCATCAGGCTTGCTGGCGTCAGCTTCGGTGGCGAGGTGAAACCGGTGCGGTGATCACGCTCGCGGTTGCCGCCGGTGATGGTATCGACAGTCAATGCCATCACGTCGAACTTCGCTGCTTTGGCTCTATCGATCATGCTGTCGTTGAGGCCGCGATCCTTGTGGAAGTAGAACTGGAACATCTTCGGCGTATCGGGAATCACTTCGCCGATTTCTTCCACGCTGACAGTACCCAGTGCCGATACCCCGAACATCGTGCCGTATTTTTGCGCGGCCTTGGCTACCGCGCGTTCACCATCGTGATGGAACAAGCGCTGCAGCGCGGTGGGCGCGCAATAGAGCGGCATTGCCAGCTTCTTGCCGAACAGCGTTACCGACATGTCGATTTCTTCTACGCCCGCCAGCACATTCGGCACCAGGTCTACCGAGTCATAAGCCGAGGTGTTGCGGCGGTAAGTCACCTCATCGTCGGCGGCGCCGTCTATGTAGTTGAAGATTGGATCAGGCAGCGTCTCTTTGGCGAGCTGGCGGAAATCCTTGAAATTGTGGCACTGGCTGAGCTTCATCGCGGTCCCCTTGCAATCGGTATTGGTTGCTTTCTTGTCGTGTCAGAGTGTGTGACTGAGGCGATCGCTGTTGAGCATGCCCGTCAGGTATTTTTCAATTTTGGCTTTGGCCGGGTTGTCCTTGTCGTTGAACTTGACGCCGATGCCCTGCGCCCTGCCCCCTTGTGCGCCCTGCGGTGTCAGCCACACCACGGTACAGGCCAGCGGGATACGTTCACTTTCCTCCATCAAACCCAGCAGGATGAACAGTTCATCGCCGAGTTCATACGGCTTGCGGGACGGAATGAACAGACCGCCGTTTTCAATAAAGGGCATATAGGCGGAATACAGTACGGCGATGTCCTTGATGCTGATCGACAGGATGCCGTGCTTGCCACCGGGTTGTTGGACGTTCGATTCCATGGTGTTCAAAGTCCCTGACTGCGGCGTGCCGGTTTCACTGCGGTCACCGTGGCCCAGTCGGCAAACAAGGATTCCAGCATCAGTAGTGCATTGGCGTTGTTGGTGGCAAGTGCGGTTATGCGGGCCTGCACCAGACTGCGGTGCAAGCCATGCAGACGCCGGATCATACCGATTCCAGCCGAGGGCGGACACAAGGCCTGCAGCGGCTGCAGGCCGTCGAGCGTCAGTGTTGTACCAGTCTGGTTGCTGACCAGCAGACCAGCCACACCGATCAATTGATAATTCACTGCATTGAGGATACCCAGCCCTTCGCAGGCTTTGGCTGCCTGCACTGGAGTCATGTCACCACTGCATACACCCAATATGCTTTGCCACAATTGGCGGAAACCGACGCCGGCTTTATCGGCTGCCAGCTTCAAGGCGTGCAAGGGTGCGCCCTCTGCCAACTGCAGGTAGAACTCAGCATCGGTGGGGCACCCGGGTTGTGTCTGCAACCATTGCAGTGCCTCATTCGTAGGCGGCGCAGTGAACCCCAGCTGCTGACAACGGCTGCGCAGAGTCGCCAACAGCAATCCCGGTTGTTCGCTGACCAGCAACAAAAATGTGCGCGCCGGTGGCTCTTCCAGAATTTTCAACAGTGCGTTGGCCGAATTGATGTTCATGGCTTCAGCGGGGTTGATGACAATGACCTTGGTGCCGCCGCGCTGCGCCGTGCTCTGTGCGAACTCGATAGCGTCGCGGATCTGTTCAATCTTCAGTTGGCGGGATGGTTTCTCCTTCGTCTTTGTGTTGTCGTCGGGAAACAGCTGTTGCTGCAACGCTTCCGGCAACACCAGCAGGCTGTCGGGGTGGGAACGGGCAGCGTGAAGCTGACAATCCTGACAACGACCGCACGGGCCATTGGCATCACTGTGCCGACACAGCAAAAACCGTGCAAAATGCCGCGCGAAGCCGAGCTTGCCGATGCCGGGCTTGCCGCTGAACAACCAGCCGTGTGCCAACCTGTCGTTGCTGGCAAGCATCTGCAGCCGCTTGAACTGGCTGTGCTGCCATGGCAGCAAAGTGGAAGGAGTGTGGTTGCTCATGCCAGATCCGCCGCTGTCACTTGCAGCAATGCCGGCAGTTGCAAGCGCGTGGCAACTGTCTGTCGCAGGCTCTGCGCCACTTCATCAATGCTGCCGGCCGCATCAATCAAGGCATGTGTTGTCGGCGAACGCGCTGCCAGCAGACGGAAGCCGTCGCGGACCCTGCTTTGGTAGCTTTCGCCTTTTTTCTCGAAGCGGTCTTCGTTGCCGCCACGGGCCTTGGTTCTTGCCAGCGAGGTTGCTGCGTCAAGATCGAGTACCAGGGTCAGCTCGGGCATGAAGTCACCGACAACTTGCTGGTGTATGCGTTCGACAGTCTCCAGGCCCAGACCTCCAGCTATACCCTGGAATGCGCGCGATGAATCGGCAAAGCGATCAGAGATGACCCAGGTGCCCTGCGCCAGCGCTGGTTTGATGGTCTGCTCCACATGGCTGCGGCGGGCAGCATAGACGAGCAACAGCTCGGTCATGCTGTCCCATTTGTCGGCAGCACCGCGCACCAGCAGGTTGCGGATCTCTTCGGCACCGGGGGAGCCGCCGGGTTCGCGGGTCAGCAACACCTTGAACCCACAGCGTTCCAGCGCGGTACGCAGCAAGCGGCTCTGCACACCCTTGCCGGCACCGTCGACACCTTCGATGACAATAAACCTGCCTTGCGCTGTCGAGGTGCCACTCATGGGTTCTGCTTCATTTGGAATTCGCGAACAGCGTTGTTGTGTTCATCGAGCGTGGATGAAAAGTAGTGGCTGCCATCTCCCTTGGCAACAAAATACAGCGCGGAACCCGCTGCCGGGTGCACGCTGGCAAAAATTGCATTGCGCGACGGCAACGCGATCGGCGTTGGTGGCAGCCCGTCGCGGGTGTAGGTGTTGTACGGCGTATCGGTTTGCAGGTTGCTGCGGGTCAGGTTGCCGTTGAAACCTGCGCCGATGCCGTAAATCACGGTCGGATCGGTTTGCAGCTTCATGCCCTGCTGCAACCGGCGCATGAATACGCCGCTGATCTCGGGTTGCTCGCTGGTCTGGCCGGTTTCCTTTTCAACGATGGACGCCATGATCAATACATCGTACTCGCTTTGATACGGCAGGCCACTTTCGCGTTCCGCCCACGCGGCTGCCAGAGTTCCCTGCATGCGTTCACGGGCGCGCTGCAGAATTTCCAGATCAGTGGTGCCGCGTACGAAATTGTAAGTGTCAGGAAACACCAGCCCCTCCGGGTAGCGTTCACTGCCGAACGCTTGTTGCAGCGCAGCGGCATCGTTGGCATCCAGGGTGTCCAGCACAACCGGATGCTGCTGAATGCTCTGGATCGCTTCGCGCAAAGTCCAGCCTTCGCCTATGCGCACCTGGTATTCGATTACGCGACCTTGCAGCAGGAGATCGAGCAAGGCCAGTGGGGTGGTGCCGGCCACGAGTTCGTATTCACCGGCACGAATGCGGTTGGCAAGATCCTTGTAGCGGACGTAGTACAGCAAATCATCATTGTCGAGCACGCCATCGTCCTTCAATTGCCGCACGATACGAGTGAAATTGCTGCCGCCTGCAACTGTCAACACATAAGGGCTTTGCAACGATAATGGCGCTTTCAGGTTTTGCAGGAACAGCCAATAGCGCCCGAGCAGCGCCATGCCCACTGCCAGCGAAAGCATCAGCGCCACTGCACCCATGCGGTGACCTTGCAACCACATCTTGATCAGTTCAATTCGTGCAGCCATGCCTGCGCCTGCCGGGTATGGGAACCGATGCTGTAGTTATGGCGTTCATCACCATGCTGTATCTGCGTAACCGGCCACACGCCTATCACGCTGCTGCAGACGAAGACTTCTCTGGCGGCACGCAGCTGGCCGAGTGTGAACCTGCGCTCGCCAGCCTTATCGCCGAAGCGCTGCAGCAGCCAGTCGCGCATAACGCCTTGTACGCCACAGTGGTCGAGCATTGGGGTCAGCAACTGACCCCCGATGACGGCAAACACATTTGTGCGGGTACCTTCGATGACACAGCCCTCGGTGTCGAGCATCAGGCCTTCCAGAAAACTGTCATCGGGCCATTCACTGCTTGCCAGCACTTGCTCAAGCCGGTTCAGGTGCTTGATGCCAGCCAACACCGGCTGCCGTGCCAGCCGCTGCTTGCAGACGAACATTGCAATCCCCTGCTCCGGTGAATTGGCGAGGTAATCCGGTGCAGCATGCAAGGTCAGCAGACGGTTGCAGGCAGCGGTGAGCGGACGATAACCACGACCGCTGGCTTCCCGCGTCAACATAATTTTCAGCACGTTGTCGCGCGCGGCAGGTTGGGCCAACAGCATGGAGATTTCGTGATGCAACGCGATGACATCGGGTTCAAGTCCGAGCACAGCACAGCCGCGCTGCAGCCGAACAAGATGTTCGTCGAGCAGCAGGGGTTTGCCGTTGCGTATCAGGACGGTTTCGAACAGGCCATCGCCATAAGCCAGTCCGCGATCCTGCAGCGAGATGGCTGTGGCTGGCTGTCCGTTAAGCAGCATTGTCGACAAAACCGTGGTCAGACGCGGCGAAAGATAAGGGTGCCGTTGGTACCGCCGAAGCCGAATGAGTTGCTCATGACGACATCTATCTTCATCTGGCGGGCGGTGTGCGGTACGTAATCAAGATCGCAGCCTTCGCCAGGGTTGGACAGGTTGATAGTGGGCGGTGCCACCTGATCGCGCAGCGCCAACACGCTGAATACTGCTTCCACCGAACCGGAGGCGCCGAGTAAATGACCTACCATCGATTTGGTTGAGCTTATCGCTACCTTGCCGGCTTCCGCGCCATACACATTGTGGATGGCTTGGGTTTCGGCAAGATCACCGGCCGGGGTCGAGGTGCCGTGGGCGTTGATGTAGTGCACGTCGGTCGGGTTGAGGCTGGCGTCACGCAGCGCGTTGCGCATACAGGCGGCAGCACCCCGACCGCCTTCTGCCGGTGAAGTAATGTGGTAAGCATCACCGCTCATACCAAAGCCAGCAAGCTCTGCATAAATATTGGCACCGCGTTTTTTGGCCGCTTCATATTCTTCCAGCACCAGCATGCCGGCACCGTCGCTGAGCACGAAGCCGTCACGGTCAGCGTCCCACGGGCGGCTGGCGGCGGTCGGATCGTCGTTGCGGGTCGACAGAGCGCGGGCGGCGCAGAAGCCACCGAGACCTACCGGCGAACTCGCCATTTCGGTGCTGCCCGTCAGCATCGCATCGGCTTCACCATAGGCGATCAAGCGCGCTGCCATGCCGATGTTGTGGGTGCCGGTAGTGCAGGCGGTGGTAATCGAGAAGTTGGGGCCCTGGAAATTGAACTGGATCGACAGCGAGCCGGCGATCATATTGATGATGGAACCTGGCACAAGGAACGGAGAAATCTTGCGCGGGCCGCTGGTGTCTATCAGGTGAACATTGTCTTCGATGGTGGTGATACCACCGATGCCGGAGCCTGCAATCACCCCTATTCGCAAGGGATCGTAACCAGCCTGCTCCAGGCCACTGTCGCGCACTGCCTGCATACCCGCGGCGATGCCGTAGTGCAGGAACAAGTCCATACGGCGGGCTTCTTTGACAGGGATGTATTCGGTAATGTCAAAGTTGCGAATGGAACCGCCAAAGCGGGTCGTGAAAGCGGCAGCATCCAGATGCGTCAGCCGTGCGATACCGCTTTTGCCTTCACATACTGCTTTCCAGGTATCGGCGACGGTGTTGCCCAGACAAGTCAGCGCACCGATGCCGGTAACTACCACTCTTCTACGCGACACTGCACTCTCCTGCCAAGCTGTTGAAACCGAAAGATACTGGCGCCTGCGGCGTTGCAAGCCGCTGATCCAGAACCGCCAATGACTCGCAAGTAACTACTACGCCCATTCATGAAAAAAGCCACCCCGGGGGCCGGAGCAGCTTCTTCACGTATGCCTGTCACGCAGCACCCTGCCGTTGGGGCCAAGACCAAGCCGGCGTACTGGCTGACCGGTCAGACGTGCTTGTTGATGTAATCAATGGCCAGCTGAACGGTGGTGATTTTTTCGGCTTCTTCGTCGGGAATTTCGGTTTCGAACTCTTCTTCCAGTGCCATGACGAGCTCGACGGTATCGAGGGAATCAGCACCCAGGTCTTCAACGAAGGCCGCTTCATTTTTTACTTCTTCTTCTTTGACACCGAGTTGTTCAGCGACAATTTTACGGACTCGTTCTTCAACGCTACTCATATTGCTTCAAGCTCCTGGTACGAAAGTAAGGGTAGTACGGGTTGTTGGGTGGATTGGTGTATCAGGCCATGTCGTTGTTATGGCCGGAATTATGCCATATACATACCACCATTGGCATGGATGGTTTCGCCGGTGATGTAACCGGCTTCCGCTGAGGCCAGAAAGCCGACAACGGCGGCAATCTCCTCGGGCTGGCCGTAACGGCCCAACGGAATCTTGTTCTTCAGCGAGGTGGCATGTTCTTCGGACAGGCCGCGGGTCATGTCGGTGTCAATAAAGCCCGGGGCCACGCAGTTGACGGTGATGGCACGTGAGCCAATTTCCATCGCCAGCGCACGCGAAAAGCCTTCCATGCCAGCCTTGGCGGCAGCGTAGTTGGCCTGGCCGGCGTTGCCGCTCGAACCGACAACGGAACTGATACTGATAATGCGGCCCCAGCGTGACTTGGTCATGCCGCGCAGGAAGCTGCGAGTCAGGCGGAATACCGAGGTAAGATTGGTGTTGATGACTGCGTCCCACTCGTCTTCCTTCATGCGCAGCATCAGATTATCGCGGGTGATACCGGCATTGTTGACGAGGATTTCCACTGTGCCGAACTGGTCTTGCACGAGCTTGGCAAACGCTTCAGCTGACGCGTCGGAACCGGCGTCGAGCACAAGTCCACGGCCTTTGATCCCGGCTTCCTGCAGGTAAGCAGATATCTGAGTGGCGCCGGCTTCGCTGGTGGCTGTACCAATGACGGTGACACCGCGCTTGCCGAGTTCAAGGGCGATTGCTTTGCCAATGCCTCTGCTGGCACCACTGACGACGGCAATTCTGTTGGCGATGCTCATGGCAGTTATCCTTTGGCTCAGACTGTGGCCGGCAGGCTCAGTGCCTGTGCCAGCGAGGCCGGGTCGTTGACGGCCAGTGTATCGAGACTGGCATCGATACGCTTGTTGAGTCCAGCCAGAACCTTGCCCGGCCCGATTTCGAATATTTTGACAACCTGCTGTGCAGCGAACAGCTGCATGGTGGCCACCCACGGCACCGGGCTGACAATCTGCCTCACCAGAGCAAGGCGGATCTGATCAGGATCGCTGCTGCTGACCAAGCTATGGTTCTGGATGACCGGAATGCGCGGAGCTGTGAGCGTGACACCGGCAAGTACTGCCGAGAATTGCTCGGCAGCAGGTGCCATCAGTGGCGAATGAAAGGGAGCGCTGACAGGTAGAACCATGGCGCGTTTGGCGCCAGCCTCTTTGCACAACACCACCGCGCGCTCAACCGCGGCCACATGGCCGGCGATGACCAATTGACCCGGGGAGTTGTAGTTGGCCGCTGTGGCCACGTTGCCTGCCAACGTGGCCGCCGCGCAGCAGCGCTCCACCTCGGCATCCGCCAGCCCAAGGATGGCAGCCATGGTACCAATGCCTACCGGCACTGCACTTTGCATGAATTCACCACGCTGACGCACCAGACTGACAGCGCTGGCAAAGTCGATGGCACCAGCGCAAACCAGTGCCGAGTATTCACCAAGACTGTGACCAGCCATCAAGGCCGGCATGGCCCCGCCTTGCTGCTGCCACACCCGCCAGATGGCGACTGAACTGGTCAGGATGGCGGGCTGCGTAATGTGGGTCAGGGACAGCTGTTCTGTTGGTCCGGCCTGCACCAACTGCCAGAGGTCGTATCCAAGTGTGTTGGAGGCCTCAGCAAAAGTGGCGTGAACGATGGAATGCTGCGCAGCAAGTTCAGCCAGCATACCGACATGCTGCGAACCCTGACCGGGGAATACCATGCCGAACTTGCCGGCGGGAGAAGTCGACATAGACTTTAACGGTTCAATGAGAAACTGTTAGATGAAGCGCCTGCGGCGTTTTAAGCCACCGATCAGGAACTGCGGGGATGGCCCATCGAGAAAACCAATATCCATTCATTGAAAAACAGCTCCGGAGAGCTGTTTTTCAGTGGGTGTGCCAATTCGCAAAAAGTGGCACAGCTGCCAGACACGGTAATTTCAGTCTTTGTTGACCTGAACGATCTGGCGACCGCGGTAGAAGCCGTCAGCAGTCATGTGGTGACGACGATGACGTTCGCCGGTTTCAGCATCGGTGGTAACTGTGGGAGCCGTCAGTGCGTCGTGCGAACGGCGCATATCGCGCTTGGAACGGGTCTTGCGGTTCTGTTGTACTGCCATGGCGGCTCTCCTGTCTGATTCTGTACGGATCTGATTCCGCACAGCTTCTGTTTGATTTCTTAACTAATTCAATTCATTACAGCAACTACTTAAAGCGAATTCACGGAAAAATTCAGCCCTTGCTACCCTTGTCTTTGCCTGTTCTCAGCTGCGCCAGTACCGCAAAAGGACTTGGCACCATTTGCGTCACTTCGCGTTCCTGTGCTTCGCTGCTTTCCCGCAGACTGTTCCATGCTTCGCTGCAGTTGCCATCTTCGTGTAATGGCACCAGTGGCAAGCTTAGGATCAGTTCGTCCTCGACAAGTGCTCGCAAATCAAGCTCCTGTTCGGTAGCAACGCCGAGCTCCTGGCTGCCTGACTGCAGCTTTTCAGCCAGCAACCTTTCCGCCTGCAACTCATCAAGCACCAACAGGTCCTTATCGTAGCCCCCCGTCGGCAACTGCTTTTCCAGTTCTTGCCGGTTGGCAAACACCAGCATCGCAAGCTCACTCTCTACCAGCAACGGCAGGCTCCGCAAGCATCGCTGACAGGTCAAGTGCAGTTTTGCACTGATTGAGCCATTCAACTGTTTGCGCCCCTCGGCATCGAGCCCGAACTGCAAACTTATGCTCACATCTCCGCTGGCATCAGCCAGAAAGGTCTGCAAGCGGGCAAGGCTCTGGAGAGGCAATGCGGCGTCGATACGTCCGTATCGTGCAAACAACCTTGCTGTAGCTACACGATCAGGGATGGGTCCGGTCGACATGGGCGCGCATGATAGAGAGCGACCCTGCTGCTGTCAAAAATATTTGGGCTTTTCAGCTATGGAACTGTTTGATTTGTCGTCAGATTTGGCTGCAAACACATACTCATCGCTCCACACCGTCCAACAACGGCACAAACCGCACTGCTTCGAGGTTTTGCACCTCCAGTTTGTCACCAGTCTTCCGATACACCCGCAGCACTTGCTGGTTGGCCCCTTCCGGCACTACCAGGATGCCGCCCTCTGACAGCTGCTTGACCAGAGCCGACGGCACCTGCGGCGCAGCAGCGGTAATCAGGATGCCGTCGAACGGCGAGAACTGCGACCAGCCAAAATTGCCGTCGGCGCATTTGAGGGTGACATTGAGAATGCTCAGCGAAGTCAGCCGCGCCTTGGTCTTTTCCAGTAACGGTGAGATACGCTCAATGGTGAACACATGATTGACCAGTCGGGCAAGGACGGCGGTCTGGTAACCGCAGCCGGTACCGATCTCCAGTACGCGCGGCTTGTCGGGTAGTGCATTGACCAGTTGCTCGGTCATGCGGGCCACAATGTAAGGCTGCGAGATGGTCTGGTTGAAGGCGATCGGCAGAGCCGCATCTTCGTAGGCGCGTTGGGCGAAGGCTTCATCAACGAACAGGTGACGCGGCACGTGCAGCATGGCCTCCAGTACCCGCAGATTGCTGATACCCAGGTCGCCTAACCGTTGCACCATGCGCTCGCGGGTGCGCTGCGAGGTCATGCCTATACCTTGACGGTCGAGCCCCTTCACAGGCAGCGGCTTCCGAAAGCAGTACTGAGCTCGGCGAACACGGACTCTGCCGCCTGCAAACCCGCCTCACTGACCATGTCAGCATGGATTGGCGTCACTGACACATAGCCCTGTTCAACTGCTAGAAAATCGGAGCCTGGCTCGCGCGCCACCGGGCCGCCGGCCCGACCTATCCAGTACAGGGTTTTGCCGCGTGGATTGAGGGTGGCAATCGGGTTCTCGCCTTTCAATCGCTGGCCCGGTGTTGTCAACTGCAACCCCTTGATATGAGATGCCGGCAGATCCGGGATGTTGACATTGAGTACGGTGCGCGGCGGCAGTTTCAGGCTGTCAATCCGGTCGAGCAACCAAATCGCAATTGCTGCAGCTGTATGGAAGCGTTCGACCGTGGCGGTGCCGTGATCGGTAACCACCAGTGACAGCGCCAGCGCCGGCTTTGCCAAAAAGCGCCCCTCCATCGCGGCGGCCACTGTTCCCGAATACAACACATCGTCACCCAGGTTGGCGCCAAAGTTAATGCCGGACACCACCCGCTCCGGGGTCTCCATGAAAAGTCCCGCGGTGCCAAGATGGATACAGTCGGTAGGCGTACCATCGACTGCAAACCGGCGCTCATCAATCCGCAATGCCTGCAGTGGACGATCCAGTGTCAGGCAATTACTGACGCCTGAACGATCACGGTCAGGTGCTACCACCAGATAATCAAGCCGGTGTGCTTCCAGCGCCCGCACCAGTGCCTGCAGGCCCGGCGCGTGCACGCCATCGTCATTCGACACCAACAGGGTCATGCGTCCTCCATTTGTACCAACTCGCGCAACACCGCAGTGGCGTAGGCGCCACGTGTGAGTCGGAAATCCAGCGTCATCACGCCATCCTGCACACTGGCAGCAAGATCGGCAACTTGCACGCGCAACGGGCGCCGTTCGTGGCGCAAACCGTGTTGAATCAGACCGGCAGTGAATTGCGGGTAACGGCTGGCGATCGCGGTTTCCATCGCAGCTACATTGCCAGTGCTGACTAAACTGCCCTCGCCCCACAGCGGACCGGTCGGATGGATATCAAATTGGTCGAGTCGCTCCTGCAATTCTTCCGGTGTCGCTCGGCTGCCGGCAAAAGTAGCGCTGCTGCCTGCCAGCGCCAGCACTTCACCGGCCAATATGTGATTCCAGCTGGCGTGCGCAACCCGCTCGGACAACACAGCGTTGAAAATAAAACTGCGCGCCGCCGACAGCAACATGCTGCGCTGGTTACGCTGGGGCATTTGCGTTTCTGAAGCAAACCAGCGCGCTGCTTGATTGAGATTGCCCCCGCCAAACCCGAAACGCTGCGGCCCGAAATAGTTGGGCACACCATCGCGCTGGATGTGTTGCAACCGTTGCTGCCACACAGACGTTGCCGGCAACTCCCTGCAGTCACGCAGCGTGACCACAAAGCGATTGCCGCGATGTGAGCCGCGTTGCAGCTTGCGGCGGTTGCGCACTCGCTGCAGTACACGGATGCCGGCAGGCAATTCCTTCCGCTGTTCGCAGTCCTGGTGGCTGTGCAAACTGAACCACTGACTGGTGACGGCGTGCTTGTCTTTGAGACCGGCATAGCTGATTTTCTGCAGCGGCAGGCCGAAGGCGCTGCTCAATGCCTGCTGTGCTTCCGGTGTTGTCAAACCGGTTTTTTCCACCAGCAGCAATTCATGCTCACCACTGCCGTCGGGTTCGAAGCCCAGCTCTTCATCGACGCGAAAATCCGCCGGGCTCTGTTTGAAGCGTGCGCTCAGCAACGGTGCACCATGCGCAATTGCGAGTTCGGCGAATGCAGGCTGCCAATTCATGCCGCGCTCTCGCGTTGCAACAAGGCAACGGCATAACAGGCTACGCCTTCCTTGCGGCCGGCAAACCCCAGGCCCTCTGTTGTTGTTGCCTTTACGCTGACCTGTCCGATGTCCACCTCCAATACAGGAGCCAGTGTTTCCCGCATGGATTGGATATGCGGCGCAAAACGCGGCGCCTGGGCTACGAGTGTCATATCAACATTGGTCAGGCTCCAGCCGCGTTCAGCCGCAAGGGCCATAACATGCTGCAACAATTGCAGGCTACTGATGCCACGATAACGAGTGTCGCTGTCGGGGAAATGGTGGCCGATATCGCCAAGTGCCAATGCTCCCAGCACGGCATCGCACAGTGCATGTACCAGCACATCGCCATCGGAATGCGCCAACAGCGGACGTTCGTAGGGAATAGATACGCCACCGATTGTCAGCGCTGTTGCCACCGCTGGTTCACCAAAGCGGTGTACGTCATAGCCGTTGCCAATACGGAATTGCATTCAGCGCCCTGCTGCCAGAATAAGTGCCGCCAGAGCCAGGTCCTGCGGCCAGGTAATCTTGATATTGTCGGCGCCGCCTTGCACCAGTTTTACCGGGTGGCCGCTGGCTTCGACAGCCTCGGCCTCGTCAGTAACGATCCTGTTGGTCGCTGAAGTCTTTTGCAAGGCATCCCGCAAAAGCCGGTAGCGGAACATCTGCGGAGTGGCTGCCGCCCACAGCCCGGTACGATCGATAGTTTGCAGCACCACGCCGTTGCCATCGGCACGTTTCAGTGTTTCGCGTACCGGTGAGGCCAACAAGCCACCTACCGGATCATCACGCAAGGTTTGCATCAGCCGTTCGACATCGTCGAGACCAACACAGGGCCTTACGACATCATGCACCAGCACCCAGTCGTTGTCGGCAGCAATGTCATGCAAAGCCATCAAGCCGTTATGCACCGAAGCAAAGCGTTCGCTGCCGCCTTCTACCACCTTCAGCTTCATTTGGACGGATGCGGACAACGCGGTTTCCACGCCTGGCCACCACGGATCATCGGCAGCCAGCACCAGCACAATGCATTCAAAGCCGTCGATACGAACCAGCCGCTCCAGTGTGTGTTGTAACAGAGGTTTGCCGAGCAGTTCGAGATATTGCTTCGGGCGATCACCGCCCATACGCTGACCGCTGCCGGCAGCAGGCAACACCAGAAAATGGCTCGGAGCGCGAGTAGCGTTGTTGCGCATCCGGTTACGGGACGGCGGTCGCGGTCGCGGTCGCCGCCTGTGGGTGGGCAGCTTCCTTGTCGACAATCAGATAATAGGTCTCGCCCTGTTTTATCAGACCCAACTCGCTGCGGGCATGTTCTTCCACCGAATCCAGCCCGGTTTTGAGATCGCTGACTTCTCCAAGCAGGCCATCGTTGCGTGCTTCGAGCCCTTTGTTGGCCTCGGCCTGGCTGGCGATCTCGCCTTCCAGTCTTTCGATGTCGGACAGACTGCCCTCGCCTCGCCACAGACGTATCTGCAGCAACACGAGGACTAGGAGCAACATGCCAATAACGTATTTCATCGGTATGCGTTACCGCTGCTCCTCAGCCGCGTTTGAATTCAGCACGGCCGCGGTACGGCGCCTTGCCTGCCAGTTCTTCTTCGATCACCAACAAGCGGTTGTACTTGGCGACACGGTCACTGCGGCACAGCGAGCCGGTCTTGATCTGGCCGGCAGCAGTGCCAACCGCAAGATCAGCCAGCGTGGTGTCTTCGGTTTCGCCCGAACGGTGCGAGATAACCGCAGTGTAACCGGCATTACCCGCCATACGGATCGCCGCCAAGGTTTCGGTCAGGGAACCGATCTGGTTGAACTTGATCAGGATGGAGTTGGCGATCTTCGACTTGATGCCTCGCTCCAGAATGGAAGTATTGGTAACAAACAAATCGTCACCGACCAGCTGTACCTTGTCGCCGAGTTTGCTGGTCAGCACGGCCCAGCCGTCCCAATCACTCTCGTGCATGCCGTCTTCGATCGACAGGATCGGGTACTGGCTGCTGAGGCCAGCGAGATAATCGGCAAATTGTTCGCTGGAATAGCTCTTGCCCTCGCCTGCCAGCACGTATTTGCCATCGTGATAAAACTCGGATGCAGCGCAGTCGAGCGCGAGGCAGACGTCCGTACCGGCTTTGAACCCTGCCTTGGCGATTGCTTCCATGATGGCGTCGAGGGCTGCAGCATTGGATGGCAGGTTCGGTGCAAAGCCGCCCTCATCGCCAACTGCGGTGTTGAGGCCCTGCTTCTTCAATACGGATTTCAGTGAGTGGAATATTTCTGCGCCATAGCGCAACGCTTCGCGGAAGTTCGGCGCGCCTATCGGCTGTACCATGAATTCCTGGATATCGACGTTATTGTCGGCATGCTCGCCGCCATTGATGATATTCATCATCGGCACCGGCATGCTGAACTGGCCAGGCGTGCCGTACAGATCTGCAATGTGCGCATAGAGCGGTTTGCCGGTAGCTACTGCCGTAGCACGCGCAGCGGCCAACGATACCGCAAGGATTGAATTGGCGCCGTACTTGGATTTGTTATCGGTGCCGTCGAGCTTGATCATCACATCATCGATGACAGCCTGCGACAACGCATCTTTGCCTATCAGGGCTTGCGCCAGATCGCCATTGGCAGCGGCTACTGCCTTCAGCACACCCTTGCCCAGGTAGCGGGACATATCCTTGTCACGCAGCTCCAACGCTTCGCGTGAGCCGGTGGAAGCGCCTGATGGAGCGCAGGCTGTGCCCTTGGCTCCGCTGGCGAGGATGACATCAGCCTGTACTGTCGGGTTACCGCGTGAATCCAGTACTTCGCGGGCGATGACTTTGGAAATCGTGGTTTGACTGCTCAATTGCTCACCTCTCATTCAATTCCGTTCAATCCCGACCAATCCAGATAATTTCAGATCAATTCGACTAGTTGCGTAACCACCAGGTTGAAGCTGAAACGTTTTTAACTGATCACAAGTTCCGGCTGACTTTTGACCAGAGTATCCAATGCCTGCAGCTGTTGCATAAACGGTTCCAGCACCTTCAACGGCAGCGCACAGGGACCATCGCACAGCGCCTTGTCGGGGTCAGGATGCGCCTCGAGAAACAATCCGGCAATACCTTGCGAAACGCCGGCTCGTGCCAAGGTCAACACGTCCTTGCGGCGACCGCCAGCGCTGTCGCTGCGGCCACCGGGCATCTGCAAAGCATGTGTCACGTCGAATAAAAGCGGGTAACCGAAATCCTTCATGATCGGGAAGCCCAGCATGTCGACCACCAGGTTGTTGTAGCCGAAGCTGGAGCCGCGTTCACACAGCATCAACTGCTTGTTACCGGCTTCTTCAAATTTGCGGAGAATATGGCCCATCTCGCGCGGCGCCAGAAACTGCGCCTTTTTGATGTTGATCATCGCCCCGGTCTTCGCCATTGCCATCACCAGATCCGTCTGGCGCGACAAGAATGCGGGCAACTGCAGGATGTCCACCACTGGCGCCAGCGCTTCAGCCTGATAAGGCTCATGCACATCAGTCAACAGCGGTACCCCGAATTCGCTCTTGATACGAGCCAGCATCTGCAGGCCTTTCTCCAAACCCGGTCCACGAAACGAATGGATCGACGAACGGTTGGCCTTGTCGAAAGAAGCCTTGAACACGTAAGGAATGCCGAGCTTGCTGCAAACGCGCTTGAACTCGGTTGCCACCTGCAGCGCAAGTTCTTCCGATTCGAGCACATTCATGCCGCCGATCAGGATCATCGGCAAATGGTTGGCAATGGCAAAGTTGCCAAGCTTGAGCGTAACCGGCTGGGGCGCGGACAAGGTCACTGGGCAGCTTGGTGCGTCAGCTCGTGCTGTTTGATGGCTGCTTTGACGAAGCCTGTGAACAATGGATGGCCCCCGCGCGGCGTTGAGGTGAACTCAGGATGGAACTGACAAGCGAGGAACCACGGATGTGCCGGGATCTCAATGACTTCCATCAGGTTGCCGTCGATCGATTTGCCGGTGATGCGCAGACCATGCTTTTCCAGCGTCTCGATATAGTTGTTGTTCAATTCATAGCGATGACGATGACGCTCCATTATCACGTCTTTCTGGTAACAGTCTTTAGCCACTGAATTATCCAGCAACTGACACTGTTGGCCGCCCAAGCGCATGGTGCCGCCAAGGTCTGAAGTCTCGCTGCGCA
>CAISOD010000062.1 GCA_903887045.1 uncultured Gammaproteobacteria bacterium
CAGTTGAGGAAGCCGGTGTGTGGCTCGATGCGCTGACCGGGCCTGAGCATCGTTCAACCGCTGACAGGCCATCGCCAGCATCACCGCCACTGTGACTGAAGCAAGACCAGTCTGCAGTACGGCAGTCAGGTCGCGGCGGGCAGACTCCAGGTCACCCATGCGCAGCGCTTCCAGCCCACGCTGGGCCATCAGTTCCAGTTGTTTGTTGTCCGGCTGCTGTATTGCGTTTTCCTCCTGCCTGCAAAATCGGCCCGGACGGATTCTACCGGAGCCAACGCACGCCGAGCAGGAGCATCGCCCAACTGGCGCAGCCTGCTGCGCCGGTGCAGAATCAAACGCACTTCAGCCAGAGAGAGTTATGTCATGCCTGCCAACCGAACCGGCGCCAGTACACTGGCCACCGCTTTGTTACTGTCCACCCTGGCCTGCGGTAGCCACGCTGCAGAATCGGCTGCAGCCGTCACCGCTGGCGAATTGGTAATAGAACCCGCCACCCTGCTGTCGCTGGGCTTCGAATGGCTGATCGAGGGCGACGACAACCGCAACTCCAGTGTGGCGCTGCACTACCGCAAAACCGGCGACAGCAACTGGCGTGAGGGCTTGCCGCCGTTGCGGCTGCAGAACGAGCGCACGCTGTATGCGCCGGTGCTGGACTACACGGCGCCCAACATGTTCGCCGGCAGTGTGTTTTATCTGGAGCCAGACACGAGCTATGAAGCACGCCTCGTACTGAGCGATCCGGACGGCGTTACCGGGCAAGCCGAGCGCATCGTGCAAGTGCGCACGCGCGCCGAACCGACGGCCTCGACCAGTGGCCGCATCCTGCATGTGTACCCGCCGGGGCATACCGGCCCGGAGCAACAACCTGCCTATCACGGTCTGCTGGCGGCTTATTACGCCACCGCACTCGGCGGCGACTGGAGCCGTGCAGCGCCGCCGCGCGTGAAGGCCGGCGACACGCTTCTGGTGCATGCAGGTCTCTACAAGGAATACGACCGCCACAGCTACAGCCACGAGATACAGTCGGGCTACACCACCTGCTGCGGTACGCCGTGGGACGGCACCTACTACCTCACTGCCGACGGCACCGAACAACAACCCATCACCATCAAGGCTGCCGGTGACGGCGACGTCATCTTCGACGGCGATGGCAACACCGTGCTGTTCAACCTGATGGGCGGCGACTGGCATTTGTTCGAAGGACTCACCTTCCGCAATACCAATATTGCCATCGAGGCCGGCATGAAGGGCATCGCCGGCAGCATCGGCCTGGCGGTGAAACACAGTCGCTTCGAAGACCTTGGCGTGGCGATCCACTCTGACTGGTCAGGCTCGCGCAGTTTCTACATCGCCGACAACGAGATGATCGGCAAACGCGAAGCAGAACTGATGGGCTGGTACAACATCCCGCCCTGGAACGAGCAGCCGGACTTCGAACAGAAGCGCATCCTCGATTCGTATTACGCCGTTGCGATCTACGGTGCCGGCCATGTCATCGCCTACAACCATGTCGTTGGTTTCCACGATGCAATCGACCACGCCACCTACGGCATGCCGGACGACTACCCCAATACCCCGCGTGACAGGATGCCGGTGTCGATCGACATCTACGGCAACGATGTGTCGAACCTCGACGACAACTGCTTCGAAGCCGACGGCTCGATGCACAACGTGCGCGTGTTCGACAATCGCTGTTTCAACGTCGCAGTGGGTGGCATGAGCCCGCAACCAGTGTTCGGGGGACCGGTCTACTTCATTCGCAACGTGGTCTACCACAGCCCGTACGGCCCGGTGAAAATCCAGGGCGACCCGAGCGGTATCCTCTACTACCACAACACCTATATCGGCGAAGTGCGTCAGCTGACACCTGCATCGAATCTGCATTTCCGCAACAACCTGATCTTTGGCCAGGGCCGCCAGAGTGCCGTGCTGGCAATCCAGACCCGCACGAATTACAGCAGTTCGGATTACAACGGCTTCCGCCTGAATCCCGGCACCGATACCGCCTTCAGCTGGAGTGCGCCACCGCAGGGCCAGCGCACGCTGTACGCCGCAGCGCTGGAGCAGCACAACTTCACGGACTTTGCCGCTTATCAACAGGGCACCGGGCAGGACAGCCACAGTGTGCTGCTGGACTACGACATTTTCGTGAATGCCAAAATGCCGGATCTCGCCACGCCGACGCGCTTATACGATCCGGCCGAAGTAGACCTGCGGCTGCAGCGTGGTGCCGGCGCCATTGATGCCGGCCTGGTGCTGCCGAACATCAACGATGGATTTGAGGGGCGCGCACCGGATCTCGGTGCCTACGAGTACGGCCAGTCGCCGCCGCATTATGGCCCGCGCAAACCCGGCAACTGAGTTGGATGTTTTGGGCGGGGCCACAATTCTGAACGAGCAGAATTACTGAGCCCCGCGCAACACCCACGCCACCAGCAGTTTGATCTCGACATCGTTAAGCCTGCCGCCGAAGGCCGGCATCTGGCCGTTGTCGCCCAATTCGTGCAGGCCGAGCATGCGCAGGGTATCAACTACTCGCGACGTTGGGCTGCCAGCAATGCGGCGTCACGCGCGGCGACAGCCAACGACATATCAGCGTTGAGTGTGGTTGCAACGATGGCCTGACATGAATCTTTGCTTTCACCTGTCAGCGCATCACACTTTGCCTTGGCGATGCTGCTGCGGCCCTGGGCCTCGGCGGCGACAACATCGTAATTGGCGTTCGCGGCTTTGACCAAAGCCTCTGCCG
>CAISOD010000063.1 GCA_903887045.1 uncultured Gammaproteobacteria bacterium
CGCGGCCGCACGATCTGACCAAAGGGGTCGGAGATGTTTGCTCGGTTTTCGAGCAAACATCTCCGACCCCTTTGGTTGTCAGAATCGGAAGGTGTAGTTGAACTTGAGGGACAGGTCGGCGAGTGTCGAGTCAAAGCTGTTGTCTTTGTCGGGATCAATCAGGCCCCAGTTCAGTACGATGAAAGCCTGCTGGCCGGCTTTTGGAATCCAGTGCAGTCGACTGTTGATCCCGAGATTTTCCGAGATGTTGTCGTACTGGATCAGGTTGCTCCATGACAAGGTCGCCGAAAAGGAATACACCGTAGTGAAGCCGAACTGGCGCAGCATGAAACTGCCATAGGGCAGCTCGATGTCGTCCACTGTGTACGAAAAATCAGCGCTGAAGTTGCGGTTCGGGCGCCAGGTCACGTTGCCGCGATACTGGAAGTGGTCGCCGTCATAGTATTCGCCGCCTTGGAGAAAGAAGTTGCCTGACCACTTGCGCTGGGTGCCCATCTGGCTACCGAAGAACAATTCCGAGAACGAATACTCACCGACTGGAATCACAATCGGAGGACGCCCATCGGTTGGGCGATAGATGGTGAACGGCAGCGACAGCACTTCCTTGGTGTATATGTAGCGGCTAAACCAGGTGTCGTTGGTGTTGGTGAATGACGACACCCGCAGCCCCATGGTCTCAGTCAGTAGTTTGCCGTCATCAAGCGTTTCAGCGCGATAGGCCTCAGCGGCATACAACACCGAACGGAAATAGCCACCTGGCTGCATGAAGTCGCGGTAACCGAAATTCAGGTGATGGTCCTCGATGCCGGTGCGGTTGATATAACCGGCAGCAGGATTGAAGTTGTCTTCTACCCGCTTGTAGTAATACAGCCCCTGCCAGCGTTGCGCGTTCGGCAACACCAGTCCCATGCCATAGGCTGCATTGTCGGTGTTGCGCTTGCCTTCACTGTCGGTTTGCTCATAGAACGCTACAGTTTCCACCGTATTGCCTAGAAAATTGGTATTGCGATAGCGCAGGTCGGTGCCGATCAGCGTGTTGTCGAGATTCGACTGCGGGTTACCGTCGGTAACGATGGCACCGATCTGTGTGCGGGCACCGAGGTTGTACACCGCACGGCCAACGAAGATGTTCTGGGCATCAACGCCTGGTTGCTCGCCCTGATTGATTACCAGACTGCCGACGTTCCAGCGACCGACACGCCCACTGATCTTGGCACCTGCATTGATATCTACCGGCTGGCCGGTTGCCGACAAGCCGATTTTGCGCGAGAAAAACGGCCGTGCATTCTGTTTGGCCGGGTTGGACGCGGCCGGCGAACCTGTGCCCGACACCGAATTGAACCCACCTGCGCCGATCTGGCCAAACTCGAAGATATCGACATCACGCAGAAAGAAATCACGCTTCTCCGGGAAGAACAAGTTGAAACGCGTCAGGTTCACCTGGCGGTCATCGACTTCGGTAGCAGAAAAATCGGTATTGATCGTCAGCGATGCATTCAGCTGGGGAGTGATCTTGTAGAACATGTCGAGCTGCGGTTCGTAGTTGATGTCGCTTGAACCAATCGGACCGAATATGCGTTGCTGACGCAGAGTAAACGACGGCACCACATCAAGGCCGATGCCTTGTTTCAGCCCGTTTAGCCCGCCCATCGTCCCAGCCACACTCGGATTCACTTCCCGATTGCGGGATATCCAGGCAATGTTTTCATTACTGCCACGGCGAATGCGTACGAAGTTGATGCCCCAGTTGGCGGAATCAGGATTGAACGACAGCGTCTGGAAAGGAATTTTCATCTCCAGCGTCCAGCCACCCTCGTCGATCTGTGCTGCCGATTCCCAGATACCTTCCCAGTTGGCTTCAACTTCGTTGATGTTCTGGAACAGGCCATCCCAGCGCACGCCGTTCGGGTTTACTTCAAAGCGGTAGCCGTTGCGGCGGTCAAGATACGGATCAAGGATCAGCGCAAACACATCGTCAGAACCGAAAGCCTGCCCTTGCCGCAAAACGCGGGCAGCGATTACCGAGGGATCGCTCTCATGCAGCCTGGCGGCGACATACAGCGCATCATCCGTGTAGTAGACGCGCACTTCAGTGGGTTGCGAAGGCTCGGCATATTCCACCGGGAAAATCTGGCGGAAATCTTCCAGCAGTGCGGCTTGCTGCCACTCCGCCTCGTCGAGCTTGCCATCAATGCTGGCTGCGCTGGCGAGATGAGGCGCGTTGAATTGCTTGGTCGCGTCACTATTGGTTGCCTGCGCCAGTGCCTGGCCACCGAAGACGGTGGCCAGCAGCAAGACAGCAATACGGAAACGAGAGAACGAATCAAAAGCGCAGATCATTATTGTTGTTATCCCTGCCGACTTTGTCAGAAACGGAAAGTGTAATTGTATTTGATCGTCAGGTCGTTGTTGGTGGAAGCAAAGGTGTTGTCCTTGTCGAGATCAACGAGGCCCCAGTTCAACACGAGGTAGGCTTCGCGGCCTGCCTGTGGCACCCAGTACAGGCGGCTGTTGATGCCAAGCCCTTCGCTGACATTGTCGTATTGCAGACGGTTGGTCCATGTCAGGTCGGCCGTGAAGTTGATCAGCGATGTGAACGACCACTGGCGGACGATGAAATTGCCCTGCGGCAGTTCAATGCTGTTCTCGCTGTAGCCGGCCTGCAGGTTGTAGCCGGGGCGTGGCTGCCACGCCACGTTGAGGCTGGCTTGCAGATTCTCGCCGTTGTAGTAGTCGCCCTGCGTAATGCCGATGCGGCCTGACCATTCGCGCTGGCCGGCGGTGGTAACACCCACTGACGTTTGGGTGAACTCGTAATCACCCGGCGGAATCACGATGTTGCGCTTGCCGTCGGACTGGCGGTAGATGACGAAATTGCGGGTCAGCACCTCACGTTTGCGTGACAGGGTGGCGTTGAGCACGTCGTTGGCATTGTTGTTGATGTTGCCGCGCACCTGCATCGTTTCCGAAATCACGTCACCAGTGTTCATGTTGGCGTTGCGGTAGCTGTCGAAGCCGCCGTACACCGAACGCAACGAGCCACCCGGCGTGAAGAACTTGCGGTAACCGAAGTCGAGTGCATGGTCTTCAATGCCGCGCTGGTTGACGAAACCCAGCGCCGGGTTGAAGTTGTTGTCGATGCGCTTGAAGTTGTAACCGCCGCGCCAGCCGTTCGAGTTGGGCGAGCTGATACCAAAGCCGTATGCACTATCGTCGCCTTTCAGCAGCGCACTGTCGCTCTGCTGATACCAGACTTCACTTTCGAGCACCTTGCCGCCGGGCAGCCGCGAATTACGGTAGCGGAAGTCGGCACCGGCAAGATTGTTGTCGTTGTTCGAGCGCGCGTCGCCGGAAGTGGCGATAACGCCGATCTGTGATTCCTGCATTACGTTCAATGCAGCCCGGCCAACGAACACACTCCGGGAATCGACACCGCTGAGCCTGTCTTCATCCTGGTTCACAATCATGGAGCCCACATTCCACTGGCCAATACGGCCGCTGAGTTTGGCGCCGGCATTGATGTCCACCGGCGTGAAATTGGAGGAAAGTCCGATGTTGCGGGAGAAGAACGGACGCCCGTTCTGCTGTGCCGCGTTGGGAATCGCGTCGTTGCCCTCCTGGCCGAACACGGTGCCGGTACCGATGCGGCCGAACTGGAAGATATCAGTGTCCCGGATGAAGAAGTCGCGGCGTTCCGGAAAAAACAGGCTGAAACGCGTCAGGTTGACTACACGGTCGTCAACGTCAGTGGCAGAGAAGTCGGTATTGAGCGTCAGCGCTGCGTTCAGCTGTGGCGTTACCTTGTAGTACACATCGAGCTGTGGCTCGATCGAGTTTTCGGAAAGGCCGGTGGCTCCGAATTTCTTTTCCTGGCGTGCCACCAGGTAAGGCACCACATCGAGACCAAGCCCTTGCTGCAGGCCCGTCATGCCCACAGCGTTGCCGGCGATGCTCGGGTTGATCAAACGATTGCGCGATACCCAACCCATTTCTTCATTGTTGCGGCGTACTGTGCGGCGGAAGTTGATGCCCCACTCGCTGTTGGCGGGATCGAACGACAGCGTCTGGAACGGAATGCGGATCTCGGTGGTCCAGCCCTGATCATCGATACGCGACTTCGCCTGCCAGATACCGGTCCAGTTGCGGTCCATGCCCGATACATTCTGGTAGATGCCTTCCACCCGTACGCCATTGGCGTTGATTTCGAACAGGTAGCCGCTGCGGCGATCGAAGTAGGGATCGATCATCAGGTTGAAGGTATCGTCGTTCTGCAGCCCCTGGCCCTGTCGCATCACGTTGGCGCGGATCAGCGATGGATCGGTTTCGTACATGCGGGCAGCCACGAACAATGCGTTGTTGGTGTAGAAAACCCGCACTTCGGTCTTCTGGGTCGGGGTGCCGTATTCCACCGGGTTCATCTGGTGGAAATCCTCCACCACTTCGGCCTGTGCCCATTCAGCATCGTCGAGCAAGCCGTCTATTTCCGGTTCGCTGCTCTGGCGCTGCATGCTGACGGATTTGCCGCCGGTGACACCTTCAGTAGTAGCGTCGGCGGCGAGTATCAACGGCGAAAACAACAGCGCCAGCAACGCCAATAATGGAGCTGGGAATAAACGAAAGAACATGCGGCCTCGGGATGACTGGGCAAAGTGCGCAGGTTACGCGTGCAAGTGGCGTGGCTCCATGCAAGCGGCAGGATTCCATCCTTGCTGCACGCGTTTTTCTCTTTGTTTGCACAAATCGGGTGATCCAACAGCTGCGGTACGGAATGTTGTGTAAACAGCAATCAGATCAGTCTTGCAGACGGTCCCAGATGGCGGCGAATTGCAGGTGGTGGGCGCCGAACAATTGCAGCAGATGCGGATCGTAGTGGGCCAGCGGATCAATGCGCTCATCACCTTCTGTCATGATGCGCACGCTTTCTTCGTGGGTGAAGCCGCGCTTGTATGGCCGCGTTGAGCGCAGGGCATCGTAGATGTCTGCGATCTGGACGATGCGGGCCGACAACGGGATCGCGTCACCCTTGAGACCAGTTGGATATCCGGTACCGTCCCACTTTTCGTGGTGGTAGTGCGCAATCTCGGCTCCCATGTTCATGCGGGTTGAGGACGACAATATCTGGAAGCCATACACCGTGTGGCGATCCATCTCCTGGCGCTCACTGGCATTGAGTGGGCCTTTCTTCTTCAGTACGGCAGCATCAATACTCATTTTGCCCACGTCGTGCAGCTGCGCGCTGTAGCGTATTTCGTCGCACCATGCTTCCGGCATGTCAGCAAGCTGTGCCATCACGTAGCTGTATTCATTGACCCGCGCAATGTGCTGGCCGGTTTCTTCGTCGTGGATTTCAGCCTGGCGCCCGCCGTATGTCGGGCCGTTCGAAAGAGGGGTCGAAGCGGTAAGCACGATCGGTTGGTATCGCTTAGACATCTGAGATCAGCAGGGTCTCTCCGGTGGCGGCCACATGGCCAGCGATCGTGCCCTGGCCCACGGGAATATCGAAATTGACCTTGCGTACCTTCACCTGGTCGTTTTGCAGCGCCACTGGCCGCAGGCGATTTTTGCCGCCATTGTTGTGCGATATGAAGATGGTTCCTGCCTCGGCGCCGGTCATATCGCGGCTTTTACGCAACAGGCTGTCCAGCAAGGCAGCGACGGATTGCTTGCCCTGGGCTTCCATGAATTCAAGGAATTCCAGGACTTTGTCGGTGACTGCCACTGCGGGTCTCCTGCCGTTGGTGATGCCGTTGAACTTCGCCCATGCCGTGCGCGGCTGGCAATGCGCCAGTTGCCAAATTCTTTTACTTGGCCGTCCCCGCACGCGATCATGGGCTTTTGCCCCGAGACTTTCCATCAACATCCCCGCCAATATTCCTGACAACAGCCACATGACAGCCCAGAGCCAAGACAAGTACGAGATGTTCAGCAATCGCCTGCGCAAAGTGCACCAGCACCTGCGCCGCAAGGCACGCCAGCAGGAGGTGAACTGCTACCGGCTGTACGATCTCGACCTGCCGGAATTCCCGCTGGCCATCGACCTCTACCAGCAGCACGTGCACGTGGCCGAATACCGTCGCAATCACACCCTCGACGAAGCCGCCCATCAACTATGGCTGGAACAGAGCCGTGCGTGCATTGCCACCGTGCTGGAAGTGCCGTTGGCCAACATCCATATGAAGGAACGTGCCGTGATCGTCGATCGCAAAGAACAATACGGCCACTTCGCAAAGCAGGGAGTTACTGCGGTAGTCAACGAGCACGGCGCGCGCTTCCTGCTGAACCTGTCTGACTATCTCGACACCGGTCTTTTTCTCGACCACCGCCCTACACGCCAACTGGTGCGGCAGCAGAGCCGTGACTTGTCAGTGCTGAACTTGTTTGCCTACACCGGCTCGTTCTCGGTGAACGCGGCGCTCGGCGGCGCCAAGCGGGTGGTGACAGTCGATCTGTCCAATACCTATATCGACTGGGCGAAGGAAAACTTCCGTCTCAACAACCTGCCGGTGAAGGACGGTGAATTCATTGCTGCCGACGTAATGGAATGGCTACCGTCAGTAAAGCCCAACGTATTCGACCTGATCGTGTGCGACCCGCCCACCTTCAGCAACAGCAAGAAAATGCGCGGTGTGTTCGACGTGCAACGTGACCATCCGGCATTGATCAACGAATGTCTGCGGTTGCTGAAACCGGGCGGCAAACTCTACTTCAGCACCAACAACCGCAAGTTCAAACTGTTCGATCACCATATCGCCACCCGCAGCATCACCAACATCACCCGCCAGACCACCGGTTTCGACTTTGAAGGCAAGCTGGATCGCCAGTGCTTTTTGCTGCAGCGTGATGCGGTGTCGCCAGCAGTGCCGTCGCCTTGGGAGCGAGCGGTGAAAGCGTGATTACAGCAGCGGCCCTGTCGAGCCCTGCTGCTTTGGTATCGTAATCACCACTTGACCATGGACAGTCTCGTTGCTGATGCCGAGCGGATCGACATAAGCCGGCAAGGTCAGCGTGCGGGCAAACTGGCGCGTCTGCATGGAACTGCAACCACCACCGTTGGGCTGACTCTGCTGTTCAACCGTCACCTTGCCCTCTATCGTCAGGTCACGCCCGTTCACTTCCGTGGTGATTTCCACTTTACTGTTGTCCGGAATTGCAATGCTGACCTGGTAGCTGTCGGCCATTTCGGTGAAGTCGAACTCGGGTTAAGCACCAAAGCCCATGCTGCTGCCGAAGCCACCACCATTCTGGAAAGGATCCATATCGAACAAGGAAGAATCGAAGTCGTTCAGGTCAAACCCCGGCAACATCTGCTGCATGCGCTTGTGTATCTCTTGTTGCATCTGCTGCATCTGCACGAACGGATCCTGCCCGCCCCACAGCGGGTTGCTGCTGAGCTGCGGATTGACAGACGGCGGGGCCCGGGGCAGCCGCGATGATGGCACTGGCGCGTCAGCATACCGAACTGGCATCGGCGATGATCGCCTTGCACAACAAGCGGCAGCTGTTGGAGAAGGCGGGAAAGCAAGAATAGTGAATGAAGAACTAAAGGCCTGCCTTCGCTCTGTGGGCTTCGGCATGGTTAACCCGGGTTGGCTGGCCAAGACGAAGCTCCCAAAGGGAGCGAATGCTGGTGCGGACGGAGAGACTTGAACTCTCATACCGTGAGGTGCTGGAACCTAAATCCAGTGCGTCTGCCAATTTCGCCACGTCCGCGCACGCGAGGATTATAGACTGCGAATGCGCTGCAGCGAGAGAAGAGTTTGCAAATTGATTGCGGCGAAGCTTGAGAGGCGCAGCAGGTTGCGGCGCCAGGCCGCAACCCCGAAATCTACTGGCCGAGGCGCTGTTGCAGGCCGCTGATACTGCTCTGCAGGGTGGCGATGGTCTGGTTCAGCTGCAGGCGGTAGACATTGATCGACTCGATGTCTTCTTCGGCAGTAGTGGTGCGTTTGTTGGCATCTTCCACGCTCAGCTTGACGCGGTTGAGATCAGCATTGAGCTGGGTCAGCTGTTGACCGAGGTTGGTCATGCCGGCGAAGTTCTTGTTGATTTCTTCGATGCGGGTCTGCATCTGGGTGGTCTGGTTGTTGTGCTGCGTCAGCTGGCCACCGTGATTGGTAACTGCGGTTTCCAGATCGGCGGCGACTTTCTGCACGGCAGTCATGGTGGCCGTCAGCTTTTCAACTTCAGTGCGCAGTGTGTTGCGGGCAGCCCACAGTTTGTCGATCTCGGAGAAGTTGAAATCCACCTTTTCCAAGAGGCCCATGGCCGACTGCCTGGTGGTTTCGTCCATCTGGTTCAAGGTGCCTTCCAGCGAGGTGATACGGTTGGTGGCAGCGATCAACTCGACTTTTGCCAGCTCCGACTGCTGATAAAAATAGTAACCACCAGCACCGGTGCCGCACATGCCGAAGAACAATAGCGTCAGGAAGAAGATTACCCCGCCACTGGTGCGGCCGGCAGGGCCGTCGTCAGACCCAGACGAACGCGACGACGAACCGGTGGCGCCGCGTTTCTGTTTACGGTGGTCGACCAGTTCGTCGCGTTCGGGAACCAGGCTGGGGATGTCGTCGAGATCGTCTTGATTATTTGCCATGGACAGGAATTATACGGAAACACGGCTGCTGAAACAGGGGTATTTGTGTTTTTTTCCAGCATTCAGCGCTGGTATCAGACCGGCTTCGTGCCCCGGTGTAACAGCTGGTAACCCGCGATGCTGAGTCCTGACAGCAATACAAACTGCAGCATACGATCCACCATCAGCACCCCGACCAACGTTACATCCGGCAGGCCAAGCTCCCGCAACAATTGCCACAGCACCAGCTCGCGCACGCCGAGGTTGGAAGGCGTCAGCGCAATTACCAGCGACAGATTCGAAACCACTGCCATCAGCAACAGGTACGGCAGCGGCACTGGCAGGCCGAATACCTGGCAGAGCACACCCAACGACAAGGCCTGCAGTGGAATAGTGAGCATGGCCTGCGCCTGCAACGTCAGCACTTCCCTCCAACTGGTGGAGGCCACTACTGCCCTGATGTTGGCCAACCAGCGCTGCACCCGCTCGGGCAACCAGCTTTGGGCCGCCAGCCCGAACAACAGCGCAACCAGTGCTACCACCAATGCCAGGGTGCCGAACACCAGCGCCCAATGCACCCACGGCAGTCGCAGTTGGCCACTCCACTGCAGCCACAAGCCATAGCCGAGGCCGAACCAGGCATTGGCGGCCAGCACCAGCAGGCTTACCCAGCCCTGCAAGCCAAGACTGACACTGGCAGCCAGCCCATAGCGCTGCTGGTAGAACCACACCTTGCTGCCGTAGTAGCCGGCACGCATCACAGTGGCGTAGCCCAGCAGTGACGCATAGGAATTGATTACCAGCATTTCCCACAGGCGCGGGCGGGTACCACGGCTCCACTGTACCTGGCAGGCCATCAATGCATTGAGGCAGTAGCAGGCGAAGTAACCCGTGAACACGAAAGCCGCTTGCCATAGAGTCAGTTGGGCCGCCTGCGCCAGGGTGTCGCGCTGTACCCAGCAGAAACCGGCAGCAAACAGCAGGATGGCGAGCAGCAGGAAACGTTGTAGCAGTGGGAGGAAGCGGGACACGCAGTGATCACGAAGGCGGAAGTGGTCGGACTCTAGCCTAGCGACCGGGCGGCGGCAACACGGCAGGTAGGCTGTGTTACAGTCGCGCCAACTTCTATTACCGCTCGCTTCCGCACGAGATGATCCACGTCTTCATCGGCACCAAGGCGCAACTGATCAAGATGGCGCCCATCATGCGCGTACTGCAGGACCGCGGGCACGACTACAACTTCATCTACAGCGGCCAGCACCGTGATACCGTAGACGACATCCTCGCCAACTTTGCGATCCAGAAGCAGCCGGACGTCACGCTTTACCACGGCCGCGACATCACCGGCATAGCGCAGATGGGCAAGTGGGTAATCGACATCGTGCGCAAGTACTCGTCGCCTTCACACAAGGCAGACCTGTTCCGCAACGACACCAACGGCATCGTGCTGAACCATGGCGATACGTTTTCCACCTTGCTCGGCTCGTATCTGGCAAAACGCCACGGCCTCAAAAGCGCCCACATCGAATCGGGACTGCGCTCGCACAATATCCTGCATCCGTTTCCGGAAGAGCTGACGCGACTGGCAACGTTCAGGCTGTCGGATTATTTCTTCGCGCCGGGTGAATGGGCGCTGGCGAACCTGCAGGGTTACCAGGGCGTAAAGATCAATACCGGCCACAACACGCTGTGCGATGCGCTGCGACAATCGGCACAGGCCACTACTCCATCGCGAACTGGCGGCTATGGGCTGGTGTCAGTGCATAGATTCGAGAACATCTTCTTCCGCAAGCGGCTGACTCAGATTGTCGACATGCTGATCGGCTCCGATCCCGCACGGCCAAAACTCTTCATCCTGCACAAACCCACCGAGAAAAAGCTGAAGGACTATGGTCTGTACGACAAACTGGCGGCGTGCAGTCACCTAGAACTGCATCCTCGCTACGACTATTTCCGGTTCATTTCGCTGTTGCGCGGCAGCGACTACCTCGTCACCGACGGCGGGAGCAATCAGGAAGAGTGTTCGTATCTCGGGCTGCCGTGCCTGTTGCTGCGCAAGGCCACCGAACGCCAGGAAGGACTCGGGCACAATACGGTGTTGAGCAACTACGACGGGAAAGTGGTGAAGGACTTCATGGATGCGCCAGAACCTTATCGACGGCCGCCACTCAATATTGCGCAATCACCCAGCGAGTTGATTGTCGACAGCCTGCAGCGCTTTATTGATTGACAGCAGCAGGCAACGCCAGCAGCTGCACACCATTACCGGCCAACACACTGACGTAACCACTCTCGTTGAGCTCGGCCAGCGTCGGGAAATAGGCGCGCCATTCGAAACCGTTGTAATGCGCCAGCACGGCTTTTCCCTCGCGCACCTGTTGTTCCATGAAGGCTGCATCACTGGCATAGGCTGCATTCGCCAGCCCGGTAGTGGGTGCGTATTTGCGCGGGTAGTCATGAATGGTGAAGTCGGTACGCATACGCAGGTAGTCAGGCGCATTGGTGTAAACCGTGACCCTGGCCAACTCCGGCACTTCCTCTACTCTGGACACAGAGCTCATGTAGGCACTGAGATAGCCGATGCCCTGGGAGCGTGCTGCGGTTACGCCCGGCCACAGCGCCAGCACATTTCCGCCAGCCACCGCCATCAATGCCAGGGCGGCCAGCAGTTGTGTCTGCGGTGCTGGCGCCAGTTGCAGCAGGCAAGCCAGCAACACAAATGGCGCTAGCGCGACGAACCCGAACAGCACTGGCTTGCGCAACCGTTGTTGCCAGCTACCGGCCTGCAGCAACAACAACGTCAACGCCGCTGCCCCCACCCACGCTATGCCGGCATAACGGACCAACAATGCCATCGCAGCCAGCGCCACCGCAGCAACGAAAGTGCCACGGGTACCGGATTCAACATGGCGCAGCAGCGCAAGCGCACTGCCCTGCAAACACAACAGGAACGGCGCTTCCGATCATGCGTAGAAATTGACCTGCCACAGTGTGGCACTCACCAGCAGTACAAGGCCGCCGGATACAGGCAGCAGGCCGTCGCGCCCCATCACATGACGCAGCAGTGCGATACCACTACCGATATTGGCGGCCAGCAAGACGCATTGCAGCAATCGTGTGGTTGCGAAGATGTCGTCGCCGAACAAATAGGCAAGCGCCAGCAACACCGGATAACCCGGCGCCCATTGCGTTGGCAGATTGAAGAGATCAGCAGGACCAGTGAGACGGCGCGCCGCGGCGATGTATTCAGCCGAATCAGGCGATACCCCCACACCCCACGGTGACGACATCCACAGCAGCAAGGCGCCGGCTACGGCCAGCAGCAAGTGCAGCAGTGTCGGCAGCGATGCGTGGACTGCGCCTGGCTGCGGGGTATTAACCATTCCCTCAGCGGAACACGTTGTATTTGATGATGCAGTAAATGGCGCGCACACCGTCTTTCCAGCCGATTTTCTTGCCTTCGGCATAGGTGCGACCGTAGTAGGAGATGCCGACTTCAAAAATGCGCAGATTGCGACGTGCCAGCTTGGCGGTAATTTCAGGCTCGAAACCAAAGCGGTTTTCTTCAATCGGAATCGCCTGGATGATCTCGCGCCTGAACACCTTGTAGCAGGTTTCCATGTCGGTAAGGTTGAGGTTGGTGAACATGTTGGACATCAGTGTAAGCACACCATTGCCCACGCGGTGCCAGAAATACAGCACGCGATGCGGCGCACCGCCGAGGAAGCGCGAGCCGAAGACCACATCGGCCTTGCCCTGCGCGATCGGCTCTACCAACAGCGCGTATTCGTTCGGATCGTATTCCAGATCGGCATCCTGGATGATGACGACATCGCCGGTGGCATGCTGGAAGCCGGTACGCAGGGCTGCGCCCTTGCCCTGGTTGACCTTGTGGTAAACGATCTGGCTCACCTGGTCTTTGAGTTTTTCCAACTCGGCATGGGTACCATCACGCGAGCAGTCGTCGACAATGATGATTTCCTTGTCGGGATACGGTGCCGCGTTGACGGCAGCTACCAGACTGGCAATGGTATGTTGTTCGTTGTAGCAGGGAATGACTATCGAGAGTTTCATGCGGCAGGCCTTGTTACTGGATACTCTGGTTTGCGGGCGATCGACTTACTTGGCGATGATATAGCGGAAATAATCGATAACGTGTTTCAGACCGTCTTCCAGCGGCACCTTGGGTTCCCACTGCAATACTTTTTTGGCCAGCGTGATGTCGGGCTTGCGCTGCTTCGGATCGTCCTGCGGCAGCGGGTGCATCACCAGCTTTGATTTGGAACCGGTCATGCGCAATACCATTTCGGCCAACTGCTTGATGGTGAACTCGCCAGGGTTGCCAAGATTCACCGGGCCGGTAGTTTCGTCCTGGTTCATCAAGCGCAGAAAGGCTTCGATCATGTCGTCGACATAGCAGAAAGAGCGAGTCTGCGAGCCATCGCCGTAGATGGTGATGTCCTGGCCCTGCAGTGCCTGCACGATAAAATTACTGACCACACGGCCATCATGCGGATGCATGCGCGGGCCATAGCAATTGAAGATACGGGCCACGCGGATCGCGACGTTGTGCTGGCGGTGGTAATCAAAGAACAGCGTTTCAGCGCAGCGTTTGCCTTCGTCGTAGCAACTGCGCGGGCCAATGGTGTTGACGCGGCCGAGGTAGCTTTCGGGCTGCGGGCTGATCTCGGGATCGCCATACACCTCGGAGGTAGATGCCTGGAAGATACGGGCATCGGTGCGCTTGGCGAGGCCCAGCATGTTGATACTGCCGTGCACGGCGGTCTTCATGGTTTGTACCGGGTCATGCTGGTAGTGCACCGGCGAGGCGGGGCAAGCCAGGTTGTAGATTTGGTCCACTTCGAGGAACAGCGGAAAGGTGATGTCGTGGCGGATCAATTCAAAACGGCGATTGCCTACCAGATGTTCGATATTGGCTTTGCTGCCGGTGAAGAAATTATCGACACAGATGACTTCGTGACCTTCGTTCAGCAGGCGCTCGCACAGATGCGAGCCAAGGAAACCGGCGCCGCCGGTTATAAGGATGCGCTGACCTGCCAGATCGTGGCTGCGCAGCTTGGAGCGGGAATAACTCATGCAGGAATCCTTGCAGTGCGGGTTGTGGTGCAGCAGCGACTATAGCCCAGCCCCGGGAGCAAGTCGAAACGGCTGTAGGCGCTGCCCTTGCCTGTCCTTTGTCTGTGCCCTTGCCTGTCGCTTTGTTTGGCGCTTACTTTGCACTTCAAAGTACTTGACGCCTTAATGAATCGCCACCGATACTGACCGCCATGAGCAAACCTGACCAGCACGATACTGCTGCCACATCGCTGCATGGCGTTGCGGCCGACAACCTGCGCTTTATCCGCGCGACCATGGAGAACGCTACCGCATTTACCGGCATTTCCGGCAAGGGCTATGTGCTTGCCGGCCTCTCTGCCATTGCGGCAGCGTTGATCGCGGCGCAGCAAACCCTGCCTTTGTTGTGGTTGGCAGTATGGTTGCTCGAAGCGGCGTTTGCCTGCAGCGTTACCCTGCTGCTGAGTGCCGGCAAGGCACGTGCGCAGGGCAAGTCGCTATGGTCAGGCAGTGGCCGCAAACTGCTGTTCGCCTTCCTGCCCACCATGGCCGTTGGCGCCGTGGTTACGCTGGCGTTCTACCTGCAAGGCAACACACTGTTGCTGCCCGGGCTGTGGCTGATCCTGTACGGCGCCGGTGTAATGACAGCCGGCGCCCATTCGATACGCC
>CAISOD010000064.1 GCA_903887045.1 uncultured Gammaproteobacteria bacterium
TCTGTCAGTTGCAGCGTCAACACTTCCGAGGTGGGGCCAAGTTGGGTCAATAGATCAACCGGCACCCGTTCCAGCCCTTCGGCGCGCCGCACGTACACATACAACCCGGCTTCGCGGTTACTGCGGTACACGGTGCACAGTACCGGGGCTGTTGATGGTATGGTGTTGGTCATGGGCGCAACAATTTCAGCAAGGGATGCAGGATGGCTTCGCGCCGCCAACCAATCAGTTCGTCCGGCAATTCCGTCTCGTCAAGCATCTCACCAGGCTGCAATGCCAACACAGCATACAACAGCGGTGTCAACGCACGCTTGCGGCCGAGTATTTCCTGCGGCAAACCGAGTTCAATAGCACGCTGCTCCACCAGATCCTGCATGCGCCGCAGCAGTTGTTTCTCACTGTTGGTCAGCGGCTGCGGTAGCGGCGGCGGGCAATCGGCTTCTGTCGCTTCCCGCGCCTGTTGCACCAGCGCGAGCACGCTATCACCTTCGTGGCGTACAAAGTTGTCGCTGACGTCTTCCAAAGTTGCCAATTGGGTGCGCGACGACACCATCGAATTGGCAATCGCAAACAGCGCGTTGTCTTTCAGTATCCAGCTGCGCGGCTTGTTGCGCTTGCGGGCTCGTTCCTCGCGCCAGACGGCAAGTTTCTGCAGGGCCAACAGCGGACGCGGACGCAATTGCCAGCCGGATTTGAAGTTGAGGTAGTAGTCGTCGTAATCATGGGTGAATTCACTTTCGTAGTTGCCAAGCATCCGGTTGCACTCCTCCTGCAGCCACGTATGCCTTCCCTGCTGCTGCAGCGCACTCTGCTGATCTTGCCAGCAGCGGTACAGGTACGCCACGTCGAGCGCAGCATAGTCGAGCTGTTCCGGTGTCAGAGGTCGTTGCAGCCAATCGGAGCGGGTCTCGCCCTTGGGAAGATCCACGCCGAAACGCGTCTTGACCAGATTCTGGTAACTCAGCGAATTGCCCTGGTTCAGCAACGCGCCGGCTATTTGCGTATCGAACACCGGCGTCGGCAATATCCCGAGGAAGGTAAAGAACACCAACAAGTCTTCCGAGCAGGAGTGCAGTACCTTGACGATTCGTTCGTCGAGCATCAGCGCCCTGAACGGTCCCCAGTCACGGATGCCAAGCGGATCCACCAGCGTAACGGCAGCGGCATCGGCAATCTGCAACAGACCCAACTCGGGGTAGAACGTGCTGACCCGCATGAACTCGGTATCGAGCGCCAGCGCCGGGCTTTGCTGCCAGTGCGCGCAGGCTGTGGCCAGTCCTGCGTCGGTGGTGATTATCGTGTAATCGAGCACGGGCAGGTTGGCGGTGGTTGTATGACTGGTTGTCAGTCCGGGAGCAAGGCTGTTCATCGGGGTTGTCACTGTCCACCTTGATTCAACAACTGGCGGCCGCTGAGCGAGTGCATCAGCGTACTGCCATCAATGTATTCGAGTTCACCACCCATTGGCACACCGTGTGCGATGCGGCTGACACGCAGTCCCCGTTGCAGCAGTACCTCCGTCTTCAATTGCTCTGCCACATACCAGGCAGTAGCTTCGCCCTCTACTGTAGGGTTGGTGGCAAGGATTACTTCCTGCACAGCGTTATCGCGCACACGCTGTACCAGGGTGGCAATGCCGAGCTGCTCGGGACCGATGCCATCAATTGGCGACAGGTGGCCCATCAACACAAAATAGAGTCCGCGATAAGCGGCGGTTTGTTCGATGGCGTAAACATCGGCGGGTGTTTCAACCACGCACAAAGTACTGCGGTCGCGGCCGAGATGCGCACAGATCGGGCACAATTCGGCTTCTGCCAGTGTGCGGCACAGCGTACACTGGCCAACACCATCCATTGCAGCGGTGAGCGCTGCCGCCAAACGGCGACCGCCTTCGCGATCACGTTCGAGAAAGTGCAATACCATTCGTTGTGCCGATTTGTTGCCCACGCCAGGCAAGCGGCGAAAGGCGTCGATCAATTGCTGTATCAGAGGGCTGTAATGCATGTGGGGCGCGTATCAGCGCGGCTCCTGTCCCAGCGGGGTGATGCTGTCGTAATCAATCTCGGCGCCAAAGCGCTGAACCAGTGCCTGCACCGCAGGATCGTGGGTGAACTCGTGCACAGCAGCGAGTTTGCGTTCGTCTTCCAGCCGCAACCGGCGTGCCGATGGGGTTTCCGCTGGTGGCGTACCCAGCTCAATGCTGACCGTCAACGCCTCGCCGAAGTAATCAACCATGGCAGCTTCCATGCGGCGGCGATGCTCGTCATTGAACAAGGCGCCATGGCGAGTGTCCAGTATCAAGGTCAGCTTGCTGCCAACGACGTTGGCGAGGGCACAGTGGCCGGCGATGCTGCGGGTAACCCCGCTGAGGCCGAGTTGCAGGAATACCTGCAACCAGGTGTCCGCTGTCAATTCGGACAATGCCAACGGTTTGCCACTGATTGCAGGAAGCGGCGCTGGTGGTGCAACTGGCAATTCAGCCACTGGCGATGGCGTGGTGGCTGCAGGCACCGGAGCCGGCATGGCAACGCGTGGTGCCGGTGTCGGCTCGACTACGCCAGGCTTGTCAGCGGGCGGAGCGGCAACGACGACAGGTTCCTCGTCAACTAGCCGCTTTTTTTTTTGCCCGGCGGCGGCCAGGTCAGATGCGGATGCTGTGGATTGTGGCCGGGGCTGCAGTTGCGGCGTAAACGCCAGCATGCGCAGCAAGGTCATTTCGAGACCGCTGCGGGCATCAATCGCGAGCGGCTGGTCCTCGCGGCCTTTGAGTGCAATCTGGTAGTAGAGCTGTACATTCTCCGGGGTTAGCGCAGCCGCGTGAGCCAGCACCAGATCGCGGTCACCCTGACTGTTATCAATCGCCTCCGGTACCACCTGCGCAATCGCCACCCGGTGCAGCCACGACAGCAGGGCCTGCAGCACCAAGGCGAAATCGGGCGAGCTGTCAGCCACTTTGCGCACAACGGCCAATGTGGCGGCAGCGTCCTGCGCAATCAGGGATTCCATCAGGTGACTGATAACCGCCTGGTCGATGTTGCCGAGGAATTCGCTGACGGCCGCTGCCGTCAGTGTGCCGTTACAGAAACCGATTGCCTGATCAAGCAGCGTCAGGCAATCGCGCACACTGCCTTGGGCGGCACGGCCAAGCTGCCAAAGCGCCGCTTCTTCGTAGGCGATTTTCTCTTCACCGAGGATGTGCTTCAGGTGCTCCACCAGTCGCTCTGGGCTGAGGTTCTTCAAACTGAATTGCAGACAGCGCGACAGCACAGTGACCGGCAGCTTCTGCGGATCAGTAGTGGCCAAAAGGAACTTGACATGCGGCGGCGGCTCTTCGAGTGTTTTCAACAGGGCGTTGAAGCTGTGGTTTGACAGCATGTGCACTTCGTCAATGAGATAGACCTTGAAGCGACCGCGGCTCGGAGCATATTGCACGTTCTCCAGCAATTCGCGGGTGTCTTCCACCTTGGTGCGGGAGGCGGCGTCGACTTCAATCAGGTCGATGAACCGGCCATCGTTGATCTCCCGACAGGCACTGCATTCACCGCACGGGGTGGAGGTGATGCCGGTTTCGCAATTGAGGCAGCGGGCAAGGATGCGGGCAATGGTGGTCTTGCCAACGCCTCGGGTACCCGTGAACAGGTAGGCGTGGTGCAGGCGCTGGTTGTCGAGCGCGTTGATCAGCGTTTGCAGCACATGGCCCTGCCCCACCAATTCGCGGAAAGTGCGTGGACGCCATTTGCGGGCCAGAACCTGATAGCTCATCGGGACAAGGTTTGTGGGATCAAGGACTTACAGGGACTTTCTACCGGTATCAATTGCAGGTCTTACGCCAATCAGGTGGTATCTCTTGCCAGCCGCACCCCGGCACATGCAAGAATTGTTACCGTTGCTCCCTTCCGGGCCTGGCGGGATTCACAACCTGTCATTGCGGGGGGACCGACAAGAGACACCATAAACTGAAGGGTCGGCATTATCCGTAGAACATGTGGGTGAGTAAACCCAAATAAACCGGGCCAGCAATGGGGTTCCTTCCTGTCACTGAACTCGCACCGGGGTCACTTGGTACCCCTGCTGTTGCAGCAGGTCGACCACACTGCCCTCGCCAAGCAGGTGGCCGGCACCGACGACAACAAAATAGTCGCCCTTGCCGAAGTTCAGATACTCACGGATACGGTTCGCCATACCGGCGTTGCGTTCGTCGAACATGCGATACATCAGCTGATCAATCGCTGCCTGATCGGCAGCGCTGAGGGCGGCTTTGGTGTCGCGGGTCGAGAACAGCACCTCAGCCAGCGCCGCGTGATCGCCACAGCGCCATGCATTGACCAGCTGCTCCATCTGGTGCGTAGTGTTGGCAAAATCTTCCAGCGAATATTTCAGGAATACCGCGGGGTCGAGTGCCTCCATCAACGCCAGCTGACTGTCGAATGATTCCAGCTCAGCGATTGCAACAGCAGCCGGCTTGCGCTGTAGCAGATAACTTTCTACACCGAACCTGGCGTCGTAACCGAGCATCTGTACCTGCATTGACGTCAGAGTCAGGCTGACCATCCACGGCTGCATATGCAGCACCAGCAATTCCGGCAAACCCATCTGCTGCAGCAAACTGCGCAGAGCTGCCATCGTCGGTTCATCAAGTTCCTGATCAAGCGTGCGATCGGCTGGCAACATGCCACGCTGCTGGATCGCCATCATCGCCGCTGGAGTCGCCATCGCATTCGGATCAACTTCGAACACCAGCGTATCGGCCTCTTGGAAACTATGTTCGACGACCGCCGGCAACGGATAGAAATCAGCCTTGCCGACGTGGATCGAACCCAGCAAGTGCACACTGACACCGCGTTGCTCCACTCCTGCGCCCTGCACTTCCCACAGCATGGTGCTGGCCGGATCGGCGCAAGTAGCAGCAGCGCCCAATGCCGCAGTGGCAAGACCATATACCAATGCAGCACACGCCAGCTGCTTCAACTTCTGCACTGTTTTTGAACGCAACATCAGCTGCCTCCACGAGCGTGAGCTGTCATTGCGCACAGCTTACACAGCCATGCGCCGTGGCTGCCACTGTGGCTCCTGCAAACTGCGATCGAGGTCCGCATGGCTGATCTGGCGCAGCCCGGTCGGAGTCAGCTCAAGGATGCGATCGGCCTGCCGTATGGTGTCAGGCCGATGTGCCACCAACAGCCGTGCAATGTTCATCTGCTTGATTGCCTTGTTGACGGCTTTCTCGGTAGCCACATCCAGATGGCTGGTGGCTTCGTCCAGCACCAGCAAGCGAGGCCGCTTGTACAGGGCCCGCGCCAGCAGAATGCGCTGTACCTGCCCACCCGACAGCGCAGCTCCCATACTGCCGACCAGTGTGTTGTATTGCATCGGCATCACGCGGATGTCCGGGGCAATGGCGGCGAGACTTGCCACCATCTCTACACGCTCGCGGTCCGGTGTTGGATCGAACAAGGTGATGTTGTCGAAGATGCTACCTGACAGCAGTGCATCATCCTGCAACACGCCGGCGATACGCTCCCGGTAGGCTTCCAGCCCCATGCTGTTGATCGGCATACCATGCAGGCTCACCACCCCTTCCGTCGGCTGCAGCAGGCTCAGTACCACTTTCAACAGCGTTGATTTGCCGCATCCGGTGGGGCCGGTGATTGCCACTACTTCATCGTTGCCCACTTGCAGATCTATACCGCGGAACAACCATGGCGCCTGTTCGTCATGCCGGAAACCCAACTGCTGCAGCACCAGCCCGCCTTGCAGACACACATCAGGCGGAGGGATACCGATGCCGCGGCGATGCTGCTCGGGAGGATACAGTGCGATGTCACCGAGCCGCGACAGATGCAGTTCAAGCAGACGGAATTCGAACACTTTGTCGACCAACGCGAACACCCGGTTGTAGAACTGGTCCTTGAAGCTGAGATAGGCCATTACCATGCCCATTGAAATCTCGTTGTTGAGTACAGCGAATCCACCAAGCAGCATCAGCACAATGTTCTCCACGCCCAACAGCAGGCCATTGGCAAAGCGGAGATGCACTCCGAGCATCTGCGCGCGCACACCGGCATTGATCACTGTGGCGTACACGTTCTGCCAACCGGACAAACGTTCTGCCTCCTTGCCGAACAGTCTGATGCCCTGGATTGCCCGCAGGTTTTCCAGGAAGTAGCTGCTCTCGCTGGCGCTGGCTTGCAGCAACTCTTCATTGCAGATACGCATGCGTCGGTACAAAAGGCAACGCAACGCCAGATACAACAACACCGCCACCAGAGCCACTGCTGTCAGCAAGCGGCTGTACACCAGCATCAGCGCCAGCGTCCACAACACCATCACGGAGTCGATCAGAACTTCGACGATACCTGAACACAGAAAGTCCTTGATCTGTGCCAGCGAGGCGAACCGCGATGTGATGTCGCCCGGATGCCGCCGGGCAAACCACGACAAGGGCAACCGCAACAAATGCCGGCATACATTGGTGGCGAACTGGAAGCCCAGGGTACTGCCAAGATGCAACACCACCCGGGCGCGCAACAACTCGGTCAGACAGCGCACCACTGTCACCATGAAGAATCCGGTAGCCATGATCTTCAGTAGCGCATGGTCCTGGTTGACCAGTACATCGTCGATGAACAGTTGCGTATAGAACGGTAGCGCCAGCGCGAACAGCTGCAGCAACAGCGACAGCAACAACAATTGGCCGAGGCTGCGCCAGAGTCCCTCGCTGCGTTGCCATAAGTCCCATAGCTGGAGCCGGCGGGTCTCGTCACATTGTTTGAAATCGGCTGCCGGCCGCAGTTCCAGCGCAACGCCGGTGAAGTGACGGTCAATGTCGCTCAGCGCAAGATCGCGGGCACCACTGGCAGGATCGTGCAGATACACACGGCCCTTGCGCACGGCTTTGAGCACGACGAAATGATCAAGGTCCCAGTGCAGGATTGCCGGCAATACCAGCTGACCCAGTTCCTCCGTCTCAAGCCGCAAGGGGCGTGTTGCCAGTTGCCAGCGATCGGCCAGCTGTATCAGCGATTTGAGCGTAACTCCCTGTGCCGAGGCACCACTGCGCAAGCGCAGCGTATTGATGTCGATGCGGTGGCCATGGAAGTTCAGCACCATGGCGAGGCACACCAAAGCGCATTCGCTGTGCTCGGCTTGCAGAATAACGGGCAACCGCTCGCGGCCGAGAAAATCGCTCACCATAAACACCTTCCCTGTGTCACTAACCCTTGATGCTGTAAAGAGGCTCCAGCAACCATTCTAGCAGCGAGCGTTCATCTACACGAATATCTGCGCTTGCCAGCATGCCGGGACGTAATCGTTGATACATGCCGTAGGCCCTGATGCTCTGGTCATCAAGCGCTGCCACTATGCGGTAAAACGGTCTGCCATCTGCGCCCGACTCCGGCGTACCTGCCACGTCAATCACTCGTGCCTGCTGCACCCCGAATTTCTGGTAAGGGAATGCATCCAGTCGCAGTGTGACCCGCTGCCCGGCTTGTACAAATCCCATTGCCTGTGACGGTACCTGCAGCTCCAACCGCAGCGTCGATGCTGCCGGCAACAATGCCAGCAGCGGCTGTTGGGCTCGAACTGCCACGCCCGGCCGGGCCTGCAGCGTGGTAACAAGTCCGGCCACTGGCGCTACCACCACGCCTTGTTGCTCGGCTTTTTGTTGCAGCACTTGCCGGTCGTTCTGACTCAGTTCGGCCAGCAGGCGCTGCTGTAACTGGCGGCTCTGCCCCAGCCTGTCTTCATACTGCTGCCGCAGCGACTGCAACGCATTTTCAGCCTGTTGCTCCTCCAAGACTGCGTCTGCCACCGATTGTTGTTGCAACAACAATTGGGCCTCCAGGGTGTCCATGTCCGCAGCAGCCAGCAATGATCGTTGTTGCAGTTGCCGCGCCCGTTCAGCCTGGCGCTCTCGAATGGCCAACAAACCGCGTTGCCGCTGTAGCCCGCCACGGTGTTGCGCGAGCATCGAAATGGCATGCGCGTATTCATCGTTAAAACCTTGTTGCCAGCGTTGTTCGTTGTCACGCTCGAGTTGGAGCTGTCGCCTTACTGTGGCTGCCTGCTGGGCCAGTGACTGCAGGAGTTCGGTGCCAATGCTGGCGCTGCCATCACCAAAATGCTGATTCTGTACGTTGAACAGCGGAGTTCCTGCCTGTACCTCGCTGCCGGCCTGCACAAACAAGCGGCCCACGTTGCCATTGAAGGGCGCCACCAATTCGATCACACCGGTATCCGGAACCAGCAAACCCGGAACAGTGACTTTGCGCTGGTAGCGGTTGGTTGACAGCCAGAGAACCGCTACAGCGGTAAGCGCGGCCAACAGCCAGGTAAGCAGCCGCGCCGACAGTGGCTGCGAGACAATGAGTTCACCGCACAGACGCTCACTGCGGGCGGCAGTGACGGCATCGCGGAACAACTGGTGGGGTGGTGTTGTAGGTAATGGTGCGGACATGCGCGGATCCCTGCGTAAACATCCTGCCGGGAACATAGTCCACGATTCCGTTTCGTGCCAAAAAAGTTTGAGGCACTATGCCCACATGCTATAGTCGCCCCACTCAGAAAGGGGGTATAACCAATGAAAAAAATGCTCACAATCCTCTCGATTTACACCACTCTTGCAGGCGCCCTGCTTGCCTCCGCTGCAGCTTTTGCTCATCACTCCTTTGCTGTTTTCGATTTCCAGCAACAGATTCCGTTTGAAGGCATCGTTGAGTCGGTGAAGTTCCGCAACCCGCACATCGAATTGAAGCTGCGGGCCAAGGCTGCCGACGGCAGCGAACAGCTGGTACATTTCATTGAAGGTGCGCCTGCCAACATGCTGGTGCGTAATGGCATCCGCCCGGAACATCTCGCCACCGGCCAGCACATCAAGACTTTCGGCTCACCACTGCTGGAAGATCCGAACAAATATTTCCTGCGTGTCATCATCCTTGATGACGGCACCGAATATCGCAACTGAGCACGCCGCCTGCACTGCGGGCATCCTGTTCTTCCTGACCGTTTTTCCATCCATCCGTTTCCATTGAAAAGGCAATCCACCATGTCCACAAACAAACAGCCCTGGGGCAATACCGTTGATGTCGAATTCAGTGACGATATCGCATTCGTCTACTTCAACCGCCCCGACAAGAAAAACTGCATGAGCCCGACCTTGAACCGGGAAATGTATGCCACGCTGCATGCGCTCGAACTCGACAACCGCTGCAAGGTAGTGGTGCTGACAGGCCGCGGCGCCGCCTGGTCGGCCGGCATGGACCTGAAGGAATATTTCCGCGAAACCGACCAGGAAGGTGACGCCTTCAAGATGCGCATCCGGGAAGAAGCCGCCTCCTGGCAGCAAATCAAACTGCGCAACCATGCCAAGCCCACCATTGCGATGGTGAACGGCTGGGTATTCGGCGGTGCCTTCACCCCGCTCTCGTCGTGCGATATCGCCATCGCGTCCGACGATGCCACCTTTGGTTTGTCGGAAATCAACTGGGGCATCATCCCCGGTGGCAACGTTACCAAGTCGGTAGCGGATACGATGGGCCAGCGCAATGCGCTGTACTACATCATGACCGGCGAAACCTTCAAAGGTCAGAAAGCAGCGCAGATGGGACTGGTCAATGAATCGGTTCCGGCCGATCAGCTGGAAAAGCGCGTGCGTGAACTCGCCAAGGTACTGATGGGGAAAGACCCGGTGGTACTGCGTGCTGCCAAGGAAGTCTTCAAGCGTGTTCGCTACATGGACTGGGAAACCGCCAACGACTACATCTACTCGAAATCCGACGCTGCCTTTGCCCGCAGCGGCGGCGAATTCCGTGGCGGCGCCATGACAGCCTTCCTCGACGAGAAGAAGTTTAAACCCGGCCTCGCCACCTACAACAAGGACGGCAGCAAAAAGAAAAGCAGCGGCAGCAAGACCCCGGCCAAAGCGGTCAAGCCGGTGAAGAAAACCAGCAAGAAATAGCAACGCGAAAGACTGACCAGAGGATCAGAACCTGACGGTTCTGATCCTTTTTTTTGCAGGCAATTCGGGACTTTGGGCAGGGATCTGCGCTGTGCGGGGTTGAGCGCTTTGAACGCCGCAGGCGCGCGCTGTTCACCCACCGCTCTGTGTAATCCGAAAGAAGCGGGTGTAGGATCAGGGCCCGGTCGCTGAAATTTCCGCCAGAGGACTGCCCCATGCTGACTCCAGCCGTCCATGTCTTTGCTGTGCCGCTGCTAACCTGTCTGCTGACCACCTTGCTGCTTCCTGCGTCCACCCTTGCCCAGCCGGACACCGAAGTCAGGCGCATGCTGTTCGAACCGGTGGCGCTGGTTGCTGGTGTGCCGGCTACCGAATACCCACTCGTATCGTTCAGTGCCGCCCAAGCCGAAATCCCGGTTCCTGCCAGCGAGCAGCCGCTTTACAGCAACGAAGAACGCGACCGGATGGAAGCTGATATCGAACGCTACCTTGACACGATCGGCGACAGTGAAGCCGATGAAGGCCCCTACGCCGACCAACTGCGCGAAGACCTGTTCAACACCGCCCTGCTGTACCAGAAGCTGGAAGACCACGAAAACGCGATCAAGCTGTTCCAGCGCACTCTCAATGTAAGTCGTATCAACAACGGTCTTGAAAGTCTGGACCAGGTCGAAGTGCTGGAGGCTTTGGCGCAGAGTTACCTGGCGATGGACAACATCCGCGAAGCCGACGCGATGATGGATTCGTCCTACCATCTCCAGCGCCAGCGCTACGGCGAAGCCAGTACCGAACTGGTACCGGCCGAACGCAAGCTCGGCGACTGGAATACCCGGGCCTTCATGCAGCGCTCAAGTATCCTGGTGAACATTCCGCGCATGAATGTACAAAACTTTCTCATCGACCCGCGCAACTTCATCAATAACACCACCGACCCGCGCGACACTCCGCTGTGGAAACTATACGAAGCCCGCACCAATTACATCTCGGCCATCAAGACGCTGGTAGACCAGCGCAACTTCACCCATCCTGAACTGATGGAGCTCGAACGCAAACTGTTGACCAATTTCCTGCTCAGCATGCACCGCGAGAACATCCTGTACGAACCGGATTTCTACCTTACCCGGAAAAAGAGCAAGACTGCATCGCGGCTCAATCAAAATGCCATCGAGATGCGCGCATCCGAGGATTACCTGCTCGGACTTGAGTCGCACAAACGCCGCATGGCGTACCTCGTCAGCGATGACAATCGCACACCGGCACAGTTGGTCACGGCAATGTTGGAAGCCGCCGATTGGGACTTGTTGTTTGAACACAAGACCGAGGCAGAGGAAAAGTACAACGCTGCCTACCGCTTTTTCAGCGAGAATCCGCAGTTCGAACAGGGAGCGCTCGCCGGGATGTATCCCGCAATACCGGTGGTACTGCCTACCTACCTGCCACCACCGAACAGCCGCGAAAAGCTCGGCATTGCCGCCGATGCCAAGGTGAATTACTTCGGCTACATCGACATGAGCCTGTCGCTCACCCGGTTCGGCAAAGCCCGCCGCATCAAGCAGATCGGCAAAGGCGGGGAAATCACCCGCAACATGGAAATACGCCTCAACCAGTACTTGCGTAATCTGTTGTTCCGCCCACGCTACGCAGGCAGTGAGGTAGATACCGGCACGATCACGCTACGCTATTACATAGGGCTTTGAAGACTCCACCCCGGATTGGGGGGTGGAGCCTGGTGCGCCGGCCGCGTTGCGCGGCCGGGTTCCTGTCTAGTCTTCAAGCCCAAACACAAACAAGGCGCCGCCAGCGGATACGGCAACGTATTGCTCGCCGTCGATTTCGAAGCTGATCGGACCCGACGCCACCTGGCCGCCAAGCGTCTGCCGCCACAGTTCTTCGCCAGTCTTGGCATCGAGCGCGTAGAAGAAGCCCTCACGACCACCGGCGAATACCAGATTGGTAGCCGTGCTGAGCACGCCGCTGTCGGTGACGTCGACCATTTCATGGCGCCACACAATGTCGCCGGTCGCCGGATCGATCGCTTGAATGGCACCAAAGCCTTCTTCCGGTATGCGCTGGTTCACCGGGCGTACCTGCAACGCCGGCACTGCCATGGTCGGGAACGTACCGACAAACTGCTGGCCCGGCACATACGGCGTCACCGGCCGCTTGGTGTACACCGAGTAGGTATCCATCCACGTTGGCACGTAGTAATAGCCGGTCACCGGGCTGTAGGAAGCCGGATACCAGTTCGTCGCGCCCTGGTTGTTCGGCATGATGAAGGTGCCGCCTTCGGTAGGTGACAGTACACGGTTGGGGCGACCTTTCTCGTCGAAAGTGCCATCCATCCAGTTCACTGCCACAAAGGGTTTGCCGAGCAGGAACTCGCCATTGGTTCGATCAAGCACATAGAACACGCCGTTGCGGTTTGCCGTCATCAATACCTTGCGTGGCTTGCCCTCCCACTCGATATCGGCCAGTACTTCTACCTGGGTGGCGTCGTAGTCCATTTCGTCGTGCGGTGTGAACTGGTAATGCCACACCAGCTCGCCGGTGTCGGGATTCAGCGCAACCACGGACTCGGTGTAGAGGTTGTCACCGGGACGGTTGTCGCCGTTCCAGTCGGGGCCGGGATTGCCGACGCCCCAATAGGTCAGGTTCAGCTCGGCATCGTAGGAGCCTGTGGTCCAGATCGATCCACCACCGTTCTTCCAGGATTCTTTGGCCGGATCGGCCCAGCTTTCAAAGCCTTTTTCACCGGGGCCAGGAATCGTGTTGAAGCGCCACAGCTCGGCACCGGTGTCGACATCATAGGCAGCAATAAAACCACGGATGCCGTATTCACCACCGGCCGGGCCCACGATGACCTTGTTGCCAATGACAAGCGGCGCCACCGTAAGCGCATATCCCAGCGATGGATCGCCCACGGTAACGTTCCACTTCACCTGGCCGTTTTTCGCATCAATCGCCAGCAGGTGGCCGTCAATGGCACCCATGTACAGGGTGTCGCCGTGAATCGCCAGACCGCGGTTGACACGGCCGCAGCAGACGCGGGCATTGGTATCGGGGGCGTACGCATAGGTCCAGAACACGCGGCCGGTGCGCGGATCAAGGGCGACCACATCATTCGGCGGGCTGACGGTATACATGACGCCATCAACTACCAGCGGTGTCGCTTCGAATTTCTGACCGCCGCTGGCGGGTGAGCGCGCCTGCCAGATCCATTTGATTTCGAGATCGGCAACGTTATCGCGGGTAATCTGGCTGAGGTCACTGTGGCGCTGGCCATCGTAGTCACCCTGGTACAGCATCCAGTTGCCCGGCTCGGACTTGGCATTGAGCAAACGCTCAGGAGTAACCTGGGCCTGGGTGGCGAAGGCAGTGCAGCAAGCGGCAGCAAGCACGGAACGGATAAAGAACGATTTCATTTGGCAGGCTCCTGCACGATTTTCAGCGATACGAGATAGGCGACAAGATCAGCGATCTGGTCGGCGGACAGTACGTCGAGTGACGATGGCATCGGCGTCGGCACGATGGTCCACGCGCTGAGGTCGTCCTTCAGGTACGACGACAGTTGCTCCTGTTCGGTCAGCACCTGCACCGAGTGGGTGTCCTGGTTCAGCAATTTGCCGGTTACTGTCTGACCTGCCTTCGTCGTTACCTGCATGAAGCGCTGGCCTTCGCGTACTTCCTTGCGTGGATCAATGATTGCCGTTTCCAGTGAAGCCGGCGTGCGCTGGGCGCCCACATTGGCGAGATCGGGCGAGAGCCGTGAACCACCGCCACCAACACCATGGCAGGAGCTGCAATTGCCGGCGCCGAAGAACAGTTCTTCACCGCGACTGGCATCACCCAGTTTCACTTCACGCGCATCCGGCGCATCAATACCGCTGGTTTGCATATTGCGCAGGAAGGCGACGAGTGCGCGCAGATCGCCATAGGAAAATTGTGGGCGCGCAATCATCAAGGTGCCGGCAATGCCGGTGCGGATCAGTGCGATCAGTTCTTCGTCGTTGCCGGCACGGCGGAAGCGATTGATGCCGAGGTTGGCACCTTCTACCGAATCGCCATTGTTACCGTGACAGCCGAGGCAGTTGGCCTGATAAAGGCTGCGGCCGTTTTCGATGTCGCTTGGTGCGTAGCTGTGTTCTTGCGCTTGTATGCTGGTGATGCCAGCACCCAAAGCAAGTGCCAGCACTAACCGGTTATGCATTCGCATGGATTCCCCCTTTGATGATCCAAGTTTTGATGAAGGTCTGGGGCCAACAGCCCCTCAATATTTGTTAGTGTTCAAAAAACTATTCGATTCCGTTCGTTTTCAGAAAAGCATTGATCGTTGTGTAAATCTTCGCGCGTTCCGCAGCGGTGAAGCGGCCGTGGCCGCCGCCAGGGATCGTAAGGTGTTCGTGTTTGACGTTGGTGTTGTCGAGGGCGGTGTCGAGCGCGATACCGTGTGCGTAGGGTACAACCATGTCGGCATCACCCTGGATGGTGAGGATGGGTGGCAGGTCGTTGCGCACATGGCTCATGGGTGACAGTTGCTTTGCCAGGGCGACGGCATCGGCTTCTGCCATGTTGCCGAACCAGCGGAGCGGAGTTGCGTTCTTGTTGGGGCCGGCGATGACGTCCGCCACATCGGTGACGCCGAACCAGTTGATGACGGCAGCTACTTTCGGTGTGGTGCCGGCCGGGCAGTTTTTGTCGTAGCCCTGCTCACTCATCATGCCGAGAGTCAGCGCCAGATGACCGCCGGCACTCTGGCCGCTGGCAACGATTTTGTTGGTGTCGATGTTGTACATGGCGGCGTTGGTGCCGGCCCAGCGCAGTGCGCAGAAGGTGTCGACCACGGCAGCTGGTGCCGGTGCTACGCCGCCGAGTCGGTATCCGACCACGACCACGTTCCAGCCTTTTTCCAGCCACGGCAGGATGTTCAGGGTCTGGCTGTCCTTCGAACCTGCTACCCAGAAACCACCGTGCATGAATATCAAGGTAGGCTGTGGGGTTTGCACATCGCGGCGACTGTAGACGTCGAGTTTCAGTTCGGTATTGTTCTCCGTCACGTAGGTAAGGTCGGGAGCGAAGTTGTAACGGCTTTCAACTTCGGCAGCCCAGCTGGCAGCAGCACTCAATTGGGCCTGGACGGTGGCGGAAACACTGACAGCAAACAAGACAGCAGCGAGCCTGCCGATGGCACGGATCGTCATGGATTTCCCCCCTCAGGAAAAGTGGCCGAAGTATACACACGACAGCTGTTGGATAAACATCGCTGGAAGTCCCAGGCAACGATCCTTGTTGCTTGCATGAAGTCGGAGGTCAACCGCCTGCAGGGGCCGGCAAGGGATTCGACATTCGCGTTATGGAGACTGCTGCAATACCTGGCCAAGTATGGCAGCGCCCTGCTCCAGTGTGGTGTCGGCCACGGCATAGGACAATCGCAGGCACTGCTGGCTGTGCTGCCATGGCTCTGCAAGGCCGATAAAGCTCGCCTCACCCGGAATTACCAGCAAGCCAGCCTGCCGCAACCGGTGGCACAGTTGCGCACTGCTGCCTGCCAACTCCGGGAACCACAGCCACAGGAAGAAGGCACCTTCGGGACGGTGAATGTGGCATGGTACGTTGCTGTGTGAAGAGTTGTGTGAGGATTGCAGTGCGTGCTGTATGGCAGCAACCGCAGTTGTTGCCTTGGCCTGATACCACGGCCGCAGTACGTCGTGTGCAAGCCTTTGCAACTGACGCCCCTGCAACAACTGCAGCGCCAGCGCCGGGCCGAGATTGCCGACAGCAAGATTGAGTATGGTGTTGGCACGACTGAAGGCTTCGATCAATTCGGGTTTGGCAATCACAAAGCCGCTGCGCGTACCGGGCAAACCGACTTTCGACAGGCTCAACAGCAGAATGGTGTTGTCGCTCCAGTAGGGTTTGCTGTCGTCGTATTGCAGGCCCGGGAACGGCAAGCCATAGGCAGCATCCAGAATAAGCGGGATGCCCCGCGCACGCGCGCTCTGGTCGAGAAAAGCCACCTCGTCGTCGGTCAGTACATTGCCACTCGGATTCGTCGGGCGCGACACGCACAGCGCTGCGGTAGCATCTGGAATCGCTGCGCTGCGATCAAGGCCGTATTTGAAGAGGCCATCCGGCAGCAACTGGATCAAGGGTTTCGCACCGCTGAAAAAATCCGCTGTCAAACCTACATCGGCATAACCAAGATATTCCGGTACCAGAGGAAAGTGGATGCGACGCCGTCCTTCGCTGCTGTCGCCCGCCAACAGGTTGGCAAGAATGCCGAAGGCGGATTGACCACCATTGGTGAGTGCGATGTGATCGGCCGTCAGCGGCCAGCCATGATCTTCACGCAGCTGCATTGCCAGCAATTTGCGTACTGCAAGATCGCCTTTCGGGCCCTGGTAACGGCCAAGCAACCGAAACGTAGCGTCATCATCCTGCAACAGCAGTTGCAGCGTGTGTTGGAACAACTGTTCAGCTGCAGGAATGCGGGCTGGAGTACCGCCGGCCATCATCAGCATCTGAGGATTGTCACGCAGCGCCGAGCCGAGGTCCTGCATCAGATCGATGATGTCGGACTGGCCGCTGTAGCGTTGACCGTAACGGGAAAGCTTCATAGGAAGTCTGGTGCCGTTGAGAGGAATCGAACCTCCGACCTACTGATTACGAATCAGTTGCTCTACCAACTGAGCTACAACGGCGTGTGGGGGCTTGTAAAGCGGGCGTATTCTATATGCCACCCTTGTGTTTGCCCAGCCATTTGACCGCATATAAATCGAGCCGGCGATCATCGGCGTTACGCACAGATCCTTGCTTGCGGACATGCGCGAGCTTGTCAATTTCGAGATCTGCAACCAGCACGCTTTCAACATTGGTGGTGGCCTCATTGACGATGGCATCGTGCGGAAAACCGAAGTCCGACGGCGAAAAGATCGCAGACTGGCCGTATTGGTTGTCGAGGCAAGCAACCTGCGGCATACAGCCGACACTGCCGGCCAGCACTACATAGATTTCGTTTTCGATCGCGCGCGCCTGTGCGCAGTAACGCACGCGCTGGTAGCCCTGCTTCGAATCGGTCCAGAACGGCACGAACAGGATATCGATGCCATCGGCAGCCAACAGTCTCGGCAATTCGGGAAATTCGACGTCGTAACAGATAAGCATACCGACGCGACCGCAGTCGGTATCAAACGGCTGCAAGCGGTTGCCGCCGCGCATGTCCCATTCCTTTTTTTCGCCCGGCGTCGGGTGCAGCTTGGCCTGCTGCTCCACCTTGCCGTTGCGATGGCAAAGGCAGGCAATGTTGAAGAGATGTTTACCGATGAGAAACGGCATCGAGCCCGCGATGATGTTGACCTTGTACTTCACCGCCAGTACCGACATCGCATCGACTATTGGCTGACTGTGGGCGGCCAGTGAGCGCATGGCAGCATGTGAATCGAGTGCGGGCTTCAGCGCCATCAGCGGCGTCGAGAAAAATTCAGGAAACACGACGAAGTCACACGGGTACGAGGCCAGCGTCGCCACCTTCTGTTCGACAAGCCCGAGGAAGTCATCGCGGGATGTGAACGGGCGCATCAGCCACTGCACACTGCCGACCCGTACGCGGCGGGAATTGCTGACTTTGTTGGCCATGCTGACGCCTCCTGAAAAGTGCCGCATTCTAAGCCAAAAGCAGCTGTTGCCAGAGTAGAATGCGGCTTCGTCTTGTGTCGCCGGGGAAGCCCGCTTGTCAACCACTCAACCCGATTCCGCCTGGAATCGAGATAATCCCTACCCGGCCCGCCTGCGCAGCCAATATCCGCTGACCTCGGCTGCTGCTGTCAAACAGGTGCATCATGTTGAAGTCGAACTCGGCGATTCCGGCCTGCATTACCTGCCCGGCGATACCCTGGCCGTCCGCATTGAGAATGATCCGGCGTTGGCCGCCGAAGTGCTGGAATTGTGTGGACTCACCGGGGATGCTGAACTTGAGCATCTACTCACCATCCGCTACGAACTGACACAGGCCCATCCCGGCTTCTACAAATACTACGCCAGCTGTTGCCACAACGCTGTCCTGCAGGACCTGGTGGCCGACCCGGTGAAACTGCGCAGTTATATGGAACACCGGCAGATTGTCGACATCCTGCGCGAGTTCCCGGCGAAGCTGAGTGCAGACCAGCTGTTGTCATGCCTGCGACAGTTGCAGGATCGCCAGTATTCAATCGCGTCATCGCAGCGCCTTATGCCCGATGCAGTAGCACTCACAGTGGGTTTGGTGCAGTTCAGCCACGACGGCCATGCCCGCAGCGGTGCCGGCTCAAGCTATCTGTCGCAACGCGTGACAGCTGCTTCCAGGCTGCAGATATATATCAACAGCAATGCCAATTTCCGTTTGCCACAAGACCCCGCTGCACCTGTCATCATGATCGGCCCCGGCACCGGCATCGCGCCATTCCGTGCGTTCCTGCAGGAACGACAGGCCACCGGCGCTGTTGGTCGCAACTGGCTGTTCAGCGGCAACCGCCACCGCAACGAAGATTTTCTCTACGGCAGTGAACTCACCGCCTGGCAACAGAGCGGTTTGCTGACACGACTTGATGTCGCCTTCTCGCGTGACCAGCCAGAAAGAATCCATGTGCAGCACTTGCTGCAGCAACATGCAGCCGACGTATTTGCATGGCTGCAGGACGGCGCCCATGTCTATGTATGCGGCGATGCCAAACACATGGCTGAAGACGTGCAGAAAGCCCTGCTTGCCTTGATCGAACAGCAAGGCAGACTTGATGCAAATGCAGCTCGCCAGTACCTGGTGGGACTGCGCCAGCACAAGCGTTATCAGCGCGACGTTTACTGAACAGGCAGCTGACACTCACCCAGCTCCCAACCAAGACCCAACCAATTCCCGGCAAGAGGAACTCCAATGCATGCAGTCATTACCGGCGCCAACGGCTTCATCGGCAGACACCTGGTGCAGGCACTGCTGAGTGCGGCCCGCAACGATGCCGCGCATTGGCCGCTGACCCGAATTACCGTGATCGACATTGCGCTTGATCAGCTTCCAGCCGATCCCCTGCTCCACAAAGTCAACGGCAGTTTCGCCGATGCCGCCACCCTCACAGCAGCGCTGCAAGTACCAACTGATCTCGTGTTCCATCTCGCCGCCGTGCCGAGCGGACGCAGCGAGAGTGATCCCGACTTCGCGTTCAATGTAAACGTAAGCGGCACGCTGCAGTTGCTGAATGCATTGAAGACACAGGGCAACTGCCCGACTCTGGTGTTCGCCAGTTCGATCGCCGTGTACGGCAAGCCACAAGTCCCGCTCGTGACCGACGATGCCCTGCCAACACCAACGCTGAGCTACGGCGCCCACAAGGTAATCGGCGAAGTATTGGTGAACGATTACGCAAGGCGTGGCTGGATCAAAGGCTGTTCGTTGCGCTTGCCCGGCATTGTGACGCGACCACCGGAACCCAATGGCGCCGTGTCGATCTTCCTCAGCAACCTGATCCGCGAACTGCGCCACGGCCGGCCATTCACCTGTCCCACTTCCCCGCAAGCCCACACGTGGCTGATGTCAGTGGGCTGCTGTGTCGACAATCTGCTGCACGCGGCGCAACAGCAGTTCAGCGACCAGCGCACCTTCATGCTGCCGCCACAGCATGTCGAACTCGGCGCCCTGGTACAGGCAATCGCCGACGAGTTCGGCATCACCAATATGCGTGATTTGATCCGCTGGCAAAAGGATGACTGGGTGGAATTCAACTTCGGCAGTTACCCGCCGGTACATCTGCAGGCGGCTGAAGCTGCCGGCTTCCGTACCGACAGCAACCTGCGCAGTCTGGTGATCAACTCACTGGTCTGAGCGCTTGTCTTCCATGGCAGCCTTGCGCCCGAAGGCGCTGTGTTTGCCGAAACGGAATGTGGCGGCACTCTTGTTGATTTCCCGCAGGAAGATCAACAGGCCGTAGCTGAGACAGCCGAGTGCAATCATGAACAGTGCAGCAATAACCACTCCCATGTGGAAACCATACAGCGCGTCCAGAAACAGGCCGATGATGACAAAGCAGACGAACAGCGCGCTCATCGTGCACATGCGGATGGCCCGGTTGACCAACCTCGCACGGATGGCGAGCTGACGCTGTTCCTCATCCACTTCGGCGGTTTCGGTGCAACCGGCTGAAGCGGTCATTTCATTAAGACGGCGACCACGATCAATGATGCGCCCCAAGCGTGTGCTGAGCACGCTGAGGGCGCCACTTATTGCGGTCAACAGGAATACCGGCGCCACCGCTAGCTCAATGACGCGGGCAATGTCTGCAGTGGTCACGACAAATTCCATGGGATGCCTTCGGGCAGCTAACCCAACCGCCGACTCAGTGGTGATGGCCACCGGGACCGTGGGCATGGCCGTGCGACAGTTCTTCCGCCGAGGCTTCGCGTACGTCAACAATTTCGATATCGAAAATCAATGTCTTGCCGGCCATCGGGTGGTTGGTATCGACGGTGGCCATGGTGTGACCCACCTTCAATACGGTTACCTGCTGATGGCCCTGAGGCGTCTGGATCACTGCCTGCATGCCCGGCTCCCATTTTTTGGAACCGCGCAGTTGGCTGAGCGGCACCCGCATTTCGCTGTCGTCCTTGAGTTCGCCGAAGGCATCGCCAGGAAGCAGCGTGGCGGAGAACTTGTCGCCGCTGTCCTTGCCCACGAGCGCACGCTCAAGGCCAGGCAGCAGCGAATCAATGCCGTGCAGGTAGGTCATCGGGTGGCCGGCTGCCGAGCTTTCCAGCTCATTGCCGTCGGCGTCTTTGAGGGTGTAGTGAAACTGGGCCACCATGTTGGTCGTTATGGGCATCTGGAAACAGTCCGTCTGTGCGTGGAGCCTGCAATTCTCCCAGAATTCCCATAAAGCTGCACCGGGCATATCATGCCGGCACTTTCTGCACGGCGGTAAACCAGTGCTTAATTCCAGATACTCGACTGTATTGCGCACGCTGCTGATCCCGGTGCTGCTGGCGCTAGGCGCCGCAGTGCTGGCGTGGTGGAAACACGACTGGCCGCTGTATTCAATGTTCGTCGTCATCTGTTACCTGCTCGGCCAACAGATGCAGCGCAACGAGCAACTGCTGCGTTTCAATCAAGAACAGGATGCCGCCATCAAGGAAGCACGCCGCAAGCAGGACGAAGACAGCCTGCGCACGGCGCTGTTGTCCTCGGTGTCGCACGATCTGAAAACCCCGCTGGTGACCATGCTGGGTGCTGCTACCACGCTGCGTGATCTCAACAAGGATCTCAACGACGACGACCGTGCCTCCCTGCTCGATTCGATCATCAGTGAAACCCAGCGGCTTGAATCCTATATCCAGAACCTGCTCGACATGACGCGTCTGGGTCACGGCAAGCTATCGCTCAGCCGTGGTTGGGTCAGCGTGTCGGAAATATACAACGTGGTCAGCAAGCGCCTCCTCCGGCAGTTTCCACACCACAACCTTCAACTGGTGGTGGAAGGCGAATTGCCGCCGCTGCATGTCCATGCTGCACTGATCGAACAGGGTCTTTACAACGGCATCGAGAATGCCTGCAAGGCCGGCGGACCGCAGGGTGCCGTGTTGGTGCTGGTGGCCACTGAACTACTGCCCGACAACAATGGCCAGATGATCAGTATCCGCGTGTGCGACCAGGGGCCGGGACTGCCCAACGAGGAATGGGAAAGGGTATTCGGCCAGTTCTATACCTTCAGCCAGGGTGATCGTTATGAAAAGGGCACCGGGCTTGGGCTCAGCATCTGCCGCAGCATCTTTCGCGTCCACGGTGGCGAAGCGAAAATCGTGCTGCCACCGCCGGGTTACAACCATTGCCTGCTGCTGCAAGTGCCGGCACTCGACAGCAAGATGCTAGACAAGCCCGCCAGCTATTACGCGTGAGTGACGTTAACCAGGAACTGCTTACATGCACAAGATTCTGCTCATCGACGACGAACCGCAGATCCAGAAATTTCTCCGTATCAGCCTTAGCTCGCAGCAGTTCGAAGTGCTGTCGGCCGAGAACGGCCAAAAGGGCATTGCGATGGCGCTTGAGCAACATCCCGACCTCGTCATCCTTGACCTCGGCCTGCCCGACCTCGACGGCAAGCATGTGCTACAGCGGCTGATCGGTGAAACCCGCATCCCTGTTGTCGTGTTATCGGTGCGCGCCAACGAGACCGAAAAAGTCGCCTGCCTCAACATGGGGGCGCATGACTATGTGGTCAAACCGTTCAGCGTCAACGAACTGCTGGCCCGCATTCGCCGCACGCTGGCCTTGCGCGGCCCCTCCCAACCACCGCAGACGCTCATGTTCGACGACGGCCAGTTGCAGATCGAGGAGGTGCAACGGCGGGTCACCCTGAAAGGCGAAGTGGTGGCGCTGACACGCAAGGAATGGGCAGTCCTGCTGCATATGGTGCAGGCCAACGGCGGTCTGGTTACGCAAACCAACCTGCTGCAGCACATCTGGGGCGCCACCCATCTGGAAGACACCCAGTACCTGCGCAATGTGATCCAGAAGCTGCGGCAGAAACTGCAGGACGATGCTGCGCATCCACGCTATATCGAAACAGAACCCGGCGTTGGATATCGCTTCATCCCCGGCCAGAGCAAGAACTAGGCTGCCGCCAGATGCAGCCCATCGCCTACGTTCGCAGCCCCTACCGGCAAAAATTCGCTGTGCCACGCCAGCCGAATCTGGTGCGTGAAGCCGTGGGCGACATCTGCTTCGTGCCGCCGTTCGCCGATCCCACTATGCTGCGCGGTATCGATGGCTTCTCGCATGTCTGGCTGATCTTCCGGTTCCACCAGACTGCCGATGAAGGCTGGGCTGCCACCGTTACCCCGCCCCGCCTCGGGGGAACCGAACGGGTGGGCGTGTTGGCCTCGCGTTCGCCCTACCGCCCCAATCCACTGGGGTTATCAGTGGTGGAGATCGTTGGCGTCATGCAGCACGGGGCTGAGTTGAGGCTGCGGGTACGCGGGCTGGATCTGGTCGACGGCACCCCCATCTACGACGTCAAACCCTATGTCCCCTATGCCGACAGCATGCCGGATGCGCGTGGTGGTTATGCGACGACAGCACCGGCAGTAGATGAAGCATCCCGCATCGGGGTAGCCTTCAGCGACACCGCCACTCAGCAACTGGCCAACCTCGCCTTCTCGCTATGTGACTTGCGCAGCCTCATCACTGAAGTGCTACAGCAGGACCCACGTCCGGCCCAGCACATACGCAATCACGAGCAACGCGATTACGGCATGCATCTGTATGACTACAACGTGCGCTGGCGTGTCAGCAACGGGGTGGCCGAGGTGCTGAGCATTGAACAAGTCGACGATGGAGCCTTGCCATGGAAGCCCTGAGTGTGAGCCCTGAACTGTTGCTGGCGCTGTTCGGCGTAGCCTTGATAGCCGGCTGCCTCGATACTCTGGTGGGCGGTGGTGGCCTTATCGTGCTGCCGGCACTGGTACTGGCCGGCATTCCGCCGCTGCAGGCACTTGGCACCAATAAACTGCAAGGCACGGTAGGCACTGCTACTGCCAGCCTGATGATGCTGCGGCACGGCAAGGTGAAATGGGCCGAGGTGAAAGTGCTGATGGCCTGGGCCTTCGCCGGCTCGGCACTGGGGTCGCTGATCGTGCAACTGGTCGATACCAGCTTCCTGCGCTTCATGATCCCGCTGGTACTGGTGGTGGTGGCGACGTACTTCCTGCTGCAAGGCTCACTGTTCAAGCGGCTACGGCCCATCAAACTCGCCCCGACCCTGTTCGGCCGTGGCGTCGTACCTGCCATTGGTCTCTACGACGGCATGTTCGGCCCAGGTACCGGCTCGTTCTTTTCCCTCGCCGGCGTTGCCCTGCAGGCACAACCCCTGCTGCAAGCCACCGCCACCGCCAAAACCCTGAATTTCGCCTCCAACTTTGCCTCGCTGTTGGTGTTCGTGGTGGCCGCCAATTTCGTATGGCAGGCAGCGTTGGTGATGATGGTGGGACAGGCTCTCGGTGCCTGGGCCGGCTCCCACATTCTCTTCAAAATCAATCCCTTGTACCTGAGAGTTCTGATTGTTTTGATGTGTGTGGGGATGCTGGTGCGGTATCTGGCTGGTTGATCACGTAGCGCGTACTACTGCGGCTGTGAAAAAAGGTTAGTTACCCAGTCATGCCAATTTATTGCCGGTCTGATTCGCCAAACGTTGTGCCAACAATTGGTAAACATCACCTGCAAGAAACTCTAATCAACTTTAAGAGGTAAATTTAATTAATTGTTTATATTGAATAAATTGTTGTGGCACACCACTTGCTGTATCCGATTGTCAAAACACGTCAGCGCTTCGAACCTGTATCGGGTTGGAAGCGTCCAAATCACAGCTAACACCAATCGGAGAATGATCATGACTCACCGCACCACCGCGCTGCCCCTTACCGCCTGCCTGCTATTGCTGGCTGCCCCCCTTACCTCGGCGCTTGCCGCCGAGCGCCTAGTCAAAAACTACAGCTACGAGCTCACCGACATCGACCGCATCGATATCCACGGCGCCGTCGGCACCGTCACTGTGGTCCATACCGACACGCCGAAGGTGAGGGTAATGTTGGAAGTCCGCCAGCAGGACAAAGGCTGGTTTCACGATGACGTCGACCTCGCTCGCATCGAACTCGCCAGTGACGTCCACGGTGACCGGCTGGTGCTGCGCCAGACCGACGAGGATGTCACTATCGACTGGACCATCGAACTGCCTACCGTTACTGAAACCCGCATCGAGTTCGGGGTGGGCGAGATCGAAGGCGAGTTTGGCGACACCGAGCTGCATGTCGATCTCGGTGTAGGTGATGTTGACCTGACGCTTCCCGCCGGGTCAGTTGGCCGTGTTGCACTGTCGGTCGGAGTGGGCGACGCCCGTCTGCAGGGCGCCACTCGCGATTACGAGGAGCGGTCGTTCGTGTCGCAGGAAGTCACCGGCACTGGCGATGGGGAAAACCCGCTGGTGGTGGAAGTCGGTGTCGGTGACATCCGTGTCGCTCTGGACGCCAACGGGGTTTGAATACGCGCAGCAACGTACCAGTGGTGTGGAAGAAGTGACATTGCTCAGGATTTGGCGGGGGTGAGAATCACCAGTATCACTCCCGCCAGAATGATGCCTGCACCGGTCAGGATAGCCAGGGTCATGGGCTCATCCGCGATCAGCCAGCCGAGGAAAAGTGCCACCACCGGATTGACGAAGGCATAGGTGGATACCGCCGATGCGGCGGCGTTCTGCAACAGCCAGACGTAGGCTGAAATCGCCACCACCGAGCCGAAGCAAAACAGGTAGGCGAAGCCGGCAAGCGACACCAGCGACACGCCGCGCGGATCAAACTGCTGCCATTCGCCGAGCACCAGCGACAGCAGCAGCAAAACGATACCCCCACCCGTCATCTGGCAAGCAGCAGACATGAAAATGGAACGCGGCCGCTCGATTTTCTTCTGGTAGATGGAACCGATAGCCCACAGCGCCGAGGCAGAAACGGTGATGATCGACGCCCAGCCTTCGCCGGGGGCTTCGGCTTGGCGTGCCAGCGGGGCAGCTGAACTGGTTTCCGCGAGAGCGGGGATTACCCACTCTGGCCTGAGTAGCACAATGGTGCCAATCAAACCCAGCGTGATGCCGAGCATGGCGCGTAGTGTCGGCGGCGGCCCTCCGGCCCACAGCCAGTCGAGCACGATCAGCCACAGCGGTAGCATCGATACCAACAAGGCAGCCAGTCCGGAATCAATGTACTGCTCGGCCCACACCACCAACCCGTTACCGCCGACAAACAGGAAGATGCCAACCACTGCGAGCCGCCAGTATTGTGACCACGGCGGCAGCGCTACTCCGCGCCAGCGCAGAAACAGCAGCATCAACAAACCAGCCGCCGTGAAACGCATACCCGCCATCAGGAAGGGCGGAATGGTCTCAATGGCGTAGCGGATCGCCAGATAGGTGGAACCCCAGATGAAGTAGATCAGGAAGAACGCGATATAGAGCCGACTCTGGCGCGACAAACCAATTGCACTCACATGGGCTCCTCAACCCACCCGGAGTTGCAGAATGAATTCACGATCAACAGTGTTGCCCACTGCAAATCCGTATTCGGCGACCTTATGGAAGCCGTACCGCTGATAGAAGCGCTGTGCACCATGATTATCCGACCACACGCCGACATAGAGTGGTGCATAACCTTCGACCTGAAGCCACTGGAGTCCAGCGTCCATCAGGCGTGAACCAAGCTGCAGGTTCTGATAAGGCGAAAGCACATAAAGCTGCCGTACTTCTCCCGCGGTGGGCTCGCGATTCACCACTGGCAGCTTGCAAGCTCCCGCGGAGATGAAACCAATCAGGCTTTCGTCGGCAACGGTGGCGACCCAAACGGCACACTGATTATCCGTCAGCCTGTACACCCATGAGTCCAGCGAATGCGAGCTAGCCAGGAAAGCCTGTAGATCTGCCGGCGGATAAAGGTGGCCGAAGGTTTCGGTAAACGTCGCCGCTCCCAGTGCCGCCAGGGCTGGCGCATCTGCGGGCAAGGCTCGTCGAAGGGAAACGTGTGTCATCGCTGCATTCTAGCAGCGCGGCCTGCGCCAATGGGCCATCAGGGATGGCCCGATGATCAACTTCTGGTGAGCAGCTTCAATCGTCAGTTGCCTTGAGAAAACCAGGATTCGGGTAGAACCACAGATTCCGCAATTGGCTGTCACCTGACTATGTGGAAGGCGGATTCCCATGTAAACCCGTACGGATTGTTGCCGCCATCGGGATCGAAGCAACTCAACGCGAAGCGGGACACTCGGCGCCGGTAGTAACCAGTGACAGCACATGCAGACTGTAGCCGCCACTGGCCAGATTCAGTACGCCTTTGGCTTGCACTCTCTGACCGGCCAGCTCACCAGTATCAACAGCAGGGTCCAGCTGTTTCACGTTGGTAAGCGCAACCGCAGTATTGCCCAGCTCCACCGCGCGTGACTGCGCCACTTCATGCTCGTCGGTTTCGTCGCTGACTCGCACGCGGAATGGTTCAGTGGCGCCGGTCAGTTGCAGTTTGTCGCCATCTGCTGCGAGGCAGCCGACGAAGCGCACCATGGCGCTCTGCGGTAACGGCTGCGGGCCGTCGAGGCCAACGAACTGCACGGTGCTGAGCTGTTCGCTCTTCAGTTCCGGCGTGCCGGCTGGGAATCCATTGCGATCGAGGATATAGGCGACGATGTCGAGATACTGCTGCTCAGTAAGACTGCCAGGCGCCGTCTTGCGGCCTTCCTTCGGCATACGGGTGGCAACGTAGTCGTACAGACTGAACAGTTTGTCTTCGCGCCAGGCATCAATGAAAAGATCGCCAATCAGCGGCGGTTCAATTCCCTCCCCTTGCAGGTTGCTGGAGTGGCAACCCTGGCACGAGCGGAGATAGGCAGTCTTGCCGCGTTGTACCTGTGCCTTGCTGAATACGCCATCCAGCAGTGTTGACGTTTGCGCTGCTGCAGCAGCGCTGCAAGCGCACAGCATCAGCAGTAGTAACGCTTTCAACAACCATCTCCGGCTGGCGCCAACGACATTACGCTCAAAGTGCCGTCGTTGAACACGCCCTTGGCCTGCACCTTCTTGCCTTGCAGTGCCGAAGGATTGAACGACTCGGTACGTTGCAGCGGATACCTGGCATTGCCAGCAGCTGTGGCAGCAGAGACAGCGAGTTCTTCCGGCGACGTTTCATCAGCGCCACGCACGCGAGCCGGACTGGAGGCGTTGGTCAATTGCCAATTGGTGCCCTCTGGCTGCAGGCAGCCCACCAAACGCACCAGTGCCGAAGGTGGCAACGGTGCTGAACCATCAGGCCCCACCAATTGCACTGCCGCCATCTGTTCTGCCTTGATCTCCTTGCTGCCAGCTGGATAGCCATTTTCCTGCAGCAGGTACGCCATAACGTCCTGGTACACCGGGGTTCCCAAAGTAGCCGGATCGTCAGCCGGCATTTCCTTGCTGTAGAAACCATAGAGGAATTCGAGCGGTGCTTCGCGCCAGCGGTCGATAAACTCGGGGCCGAACAACGGGTCAGCATCCGGCTCGCCTCCTTCGTGGCATTCGGCACATATGCGGCTATAGGTACGGCCGCCACGCTGTGCCTGGGCACTGGTATAGACACCGTCAAGGCTGGTGGTTTGTGCCTGCACGGTGGTATTGGCCAGGAGGGTTGCGGCGAACACTAGCGGAAACTTCACTACAAGAGACTTCATTACGCTCACGTACTTGCGGTCTGGGTATGACATATTTTGCGGTAGCTTGCTGAACTGCTTCTGAATTACTGCTGCGCGCTTTTGTTGCTCAGCTTTTGATTTCAGCACTCCAGTTATTGCTGCACTACCCGGCCACCAATCGTACCGGCAAGGCGTTCAAGCGGCAGTTTGCGCGCAGTCAGCATTTTCTCCAGCAGCTCGACAGCTTCGGCGTTGTAAATCGCTGATTCCATGCCGGTCTGGAAACCATCGGCCCAGTCGAGCACGGTGTTGCCCTTGAGGGCGCCCTCGCCCTGGAACTGGCCAGCACGATTACTGTGCGCAGTCAGATCGGCACCCGCGTCCACCAGCATCTGGATACCTTCAATAAAATTCTTGTGGGCAGCGCCGTGCAAAGCCCGCACCTTGTCATCATTCTCGGCCTCGATATCGATGCCGGCATCCAGCAGGATGCGCATCGCTTCCTTCGATTCTTCAATCGTACCGACATCTTTCAGAAAGCCTTTGATGTAGCCGACGCCAGACAGTGCCATCAGCGCCGTCGTGCCGTCAGTGGTAGCGATCTTTGGATCGGCGCCGTGCGCGAGCAGCAGCTTCATCACTTTCAGGTCGCCACACAGTGATGCGCGCAGGAAGGCTGTACCACCGGCTTCATCAAGCCAGGTGGAACGAATGGAGTTGTGCACTTCGGTATCGGCCTGCAGTCTCGCATTGACGTTGGCTCCACTCTGCAGCAGGCGTTCGATCAAGGTGTACATGCCGTTCATATCGACGTACGGGTTCGGCATTGTGCCCTTCTCAAGTGAGCGCATTTTCACTGCCATGTACAGCGGGGTCCAGCCACGATCGTTCATCAGGTTGGCATCGGCACCGGCATCGAGCAGGGTGTTGGCAACACCGACATGGGCATTTTGGATGGCAGCCAGCAGTGCCGTATGGCCTTCGGCACTCTGCTGATTCACCAGCGCCTTGTGCTCAAGCAGGACCTTGACTGTTTCCGCTGCATTTTCGCGGGACGCCAGCATCAGTGCTGTCAGACCACCGGTAGGCAACGACGGTCCACGACGGCTTTCGGTGATGATGGTGTTGGTACGTGCATTTGCATTGGCACCGCGTTCGAGCAGCAACTGCACGACGTCGGCATTGCCTTGTTCTGCTGCAAACAGCAGCGCGGTGGCACCGCGGTAACCGTCTTTGGCGTCAGCTTCAGCACCGGCATCCAGCAGCACACGTACTGCATCCACACTGCCGGCACGCGCGGCAAACATCAGCGGAGTTTCCTCGTTCTGCAGTACTGGTGCTTTTGCATCGGAACCCGATTCGAGCAATAACTGCAGCATGGCTGCATTGCCATTGACTGCTGCGAGATACAGTGGCGTGGCGCCGAGGCGCGTGGCTGCTTCAACATCAGCTTCCCTGGCCAGCAGTGCACGTGCAAGTTCGATGTTGTCCCAGTACACAGCCCAGTGCAGTGCAGTGCTGCCATCGCCCTGCACTGCGTTGACGTCAATGTCCTGCTCCTGCAGCAGGCCCTGCACGGTAGTGAAATTCTTTTGTTCGGTGGCATCGGCCAGCGGCGCCATCGCGAAAGCACTGCCCGTAACAAACGGCAGTGTGAGTACGACGGCTAGTGTGAGTGCGGTCTTGCGCATGTATGTCCCCTGTCTTTGTGCCAATGCTTGCGACTGTTTACGACAGCGACACGGCGCGTGTGCTATCGCCGATGCTCTCGTTGTCGATGCCGTACATGTGCAACACGCTCAGCAGGAAGTTGGCAGTCGGGCCGGTTTCGATCAGGTTTAGCTGCTTCGGATTGTGGCGACCCGCTGCACCACCGACCAACAACTGGCCCACGTTGACGTGGCTGTGCTGATTGGCGTTGCCCATGTTGCTGGTCCAAAGCACCAGGGAGTTGTCGAACAGGTTGCCTTCGCCATCGGGTGACTGCTTCAGCTTGTCGAGGAAGTAGGCAAAGGTCTGCATGTGGTAACGGTTGATTTTGGCCCAATCTTCGCGGCGCTTCGGATCTTCACCGTGGTGCGACGAACTGTGGTTGGCAGTGGTAACGCCGGATTCCGGATACGAGGTACCGCTTTCATCGCGACAGAACAGTAGCGCGGACACGCGGGTAATATCGGCCTGGAACGCCAGCACCTGCAGATCCCACATCAACTTGATGTGGGCGTCGATCGATTGCGGTGGCGCAAACGGCATGTCCATTTCCGGTGCAGCGGAGGTGCTCTGGGTCGCGATCTGCAGACGGCGCTCCACTTCACGTACGTTTTCCAGGTAGGCATCCATCCGCAGCTTGTCGCCGGCAGGCAGGATTTTCTTGAGGCCACCGATCTTGCCGGTCACTGCATCCAGAATCGAACGGTTGGCCATACGGCGGGCCTGACGTTCTTCGGGTGTGGCACCATCACCAAACAAACGTTCGAAAACTACGAGCGGGTTCACTTCATGCGGCAGCGGCTTGTTGGCACCGGCCCAGGAGATTGAGTTCGAATAGGCACACGAGTAGCCCCAACCGCAGACGCCGGTGTTGGAACCAGGGTCCTCAATACCGAGCTGGATCGATGGCAGCAGGGTTTCCTGGCCGTATTTCTGTGCGATCAACTGGTCAACACTGGGGCCGCAAGAGATGTCAGGGCCCCCGGTTTTCTTGGGAGCAGCACCGGTCATCGACGCGGCAGCGCGGGCATGGTCACCGCCACTGGTGCCCGGAGGCGGCATGGACGAAGTGGCATCAAGACCGGCGCAGATAGTCAGCTTGTCCTGATACGGTTTGAGCGGCGCATGCACGAAGCCGAGACCAATGTTGCGGCCTTCGGTCGCTGCAATTTCCGGCCGACCGTCTTGCCAGTACGTTGGTGACCAGCCATGGGCAGAGAACACGCCGACAAAACGCGGTACCGGATTGGCGGCAGTCTGCGCCAGTGCCGTGCTGGCGGGCACCATCGCGTCAAGCAACGGCAGTGCGATGGCGGCACCGGCTCCTCGCAACATGGTCCGACGCGACAAGTGTTTTTTGCTGATGAACATGGTCTTTCCCCTCGTGATCTGTTTGGTTATAGCTGTCTGACTGAATGTCCGCTCAAGCTGCCGATGCCCTATTCCAGCCCGGCCGTGGTCAACGCCGGCTCGGCGCGCTGATTCATCTGGAACGGCTTGCTTTGTACCACTCCCATCACCAGTGCCGAGAAATGGTTGTCGTGCTCACCGGCTTGCTTGACGATGCTGCGTACCACAGGCATGTCGTAGTACTCGACTCCGCGACCGAGTGCGTAAGTCAGCAAACGTTCAGCCATCGTCTGCACGAACTGCGGCGAGTAATGCATCAAAGCCTGGCGCAACTCCGACGGACCATCAAACTCCTGGCCGTCCACCAGCTTGCCGGTGGCATCCAGCGTACGCCCCATGTCGGCGGTGCGATAGCGGCCAATGCGATCGAACTTGTCTAGTGCGAAACCGATGGGGTCCATCATCTGGTGGCACGAACTGCAGGCCGGATTGTTGCGATGCTGCTCCATGCGCTCGCGCATCGTTTGCGGTCCCACGCCTGGCACGTCGCTGGCTTCAAGTGCCGGTACATTCGGTGGTGGATCCGGCGGTACTACGCCGAGTATGTTCAACAGCACCCACTTGCCACGCAGCACCGGCGACGTGCGATCCGCCACCGAGCTCACCGTGAGAATACTGCCCTTGCCCAGCAAGCCACGACGCATGTCGAGTTCAGGGCCCAATTCAACGCGGCGGAACTGACTGCCGTTGACGCCTTCGATGCCGTAATGCTTGGCAAGACGTTCGTTGACAAAGGTGTAGTTGGCGTCGAGCAATTCGGTGACAGCACGGTCTTCCCGCATCACGCTGGCAAACAGCATCTCTGTCTCGGTGCGGAAGGCCTGGCGCAGGTTGTCATCGAAATCCGGGAACAGGTCAGCCACCGGCGAGGCTGATTGCAGATTGCGCAACTGCAACCACTGGCCCGCGAAGTTGCTGACCATCGCATCACTGCGCGGATCAGCCAGCATGCGGTCAACCTGTTGCTGCAATACCCCATCGTTGCGCAGCGTGCCGGCAGCGGCGATGTCGAGCAGTTGCTGGTCAGGCGTTGAGCTCCACAGGAAAAAGGACAGACGGGACGCCAGTTCAAGATCGCTGACCAGGAAGTACTTTTCGCCATTGTCGGAGGGCTCGCCTTCCATTCGATAGATGAATTCCGGATCCGACAGGATGAACTGCAGACCACGCTGGATACCGGTTTCAAAATCACCGGCGCTTTTGCCGGCTTCATAGAACGACATCAACAACTCAACGTCGTTATCGTTGAGTGGGCGACGGTAGGCTTGCGTTGCCAGCTTGCTGAGCACGGTGCGTGCGCAGTCGGGTTCCTGGTCGGCATTCTGTGGATAGCAGCTGAACACCTTGTCACGCGAACTGGTGTGCTCAGGACGGGTGGCATTGAAAGGGCCGCTGATCGCCATGGCGTTGACGTGCGGCGGGAACGTGAAGCCCACCACGTCCTGCGTCAGCGTCGTGCGTTCGAATTTCTGGTTGAAGTCATTGCTTGGCATGTGGCTGCGGGCAACGAAACTCAGGCCCACTTTGTGCGAACCCGCCGTCACAGGCATGCGGAACACAAAGCGGTCATCGTTCATGTTGCGCGGGTTTTCGTTTTCAACATCCCACACCTTCACCTGCTCACCGTCGATCGACAGCTCAAGCTGTTCGCCGGCGGCAGCACCGAACATACCACCGGCGTTCGAGCGCACTGGTGTCCAGTTGAATTCGTATTCGCCGTCGGCCGGGAAGTAGTAGTCCACTGCCAAACCACCGCGGGTGCCGAAAGGCAGGCCTTCCTGATGGCGCATCTGCGAATAATCCGGTGGTGCGTGGAATTCCTTGCTGGAGGCTTCGAGTTCATGACCGAGTGCGAGACGGCTGATCGACGCCGCCGCAGCGACATAGGCTTCGATCAGTGCCGGCGAGGAGCCGAGCGAACCGGCGATATTGTCGAAGCCGTAGCTGGTGTCGTCCACGGGCAGCAGTCCTGCTGGCTCGACTTCGAGATCGAGCAGGTCGCGGATTGCATTGGCATATTCCTGACGGTTGACACGATGGGCACCGGGCGGCACCAGTACGGGCGCCTTTTCCCAGGCAGCATCCAACCGGGTAGCCAGTGTATTGCTGAACAACTTGTGGGTGGCAGCATCGGGGCGCGGCTTGCCGGGAGGCGGCATGACACCGGCGTCCAGCTTGCGGAGGATCTTCTCACCGGTCTTCGCTTCGGCAGCCACATTGGCAAAATCAAAGACCTCGAGGTCAAGACCGCCGAAGTAGTCATCGAGGTTATGGCATTCGGTGCAATAGGTTTCGGCGATCTCTTTTAGCTGGGCATCGGTTGCCAGCTCTTGCGCGCTTGCCACCATGCCGGCAGACAAACCGAACAGTGCGGTTGCACACGATGCGATTCGCGTGCGAAATGTAACTGTCATGCGTTTCCCCTTTTGGTCAGACGGCTGACATTTTGCCCGGAAAACCATGAAAACAATGCGAATTTATCTGCTCAACCGGGCTACCTGACAGCTGCAAACAGTTGCCCGTAAAGTCAACATTCAGCAATGACCAGATCCTCGCGCATTTGCTCAGCAGTCGCTTATTTCTCAGGCGCTTTTCAACCGCTGTGCCAAGTGCCCGGCAGTGCGCCACGCCAATGCCTGGATCGTCTGGGTTGGGTTGCGTGCGCCAGCGGTACCCATCACCGAACCACCGATGACACCAAGATTTGGGCAGTCGTGCACGTAACCAAAGGCATCTGTCACACTGGTCGATGGATCAGTTCCCATACGGGTGCCGCCATGCGCATGTGTCGATAGCGCCGGACCGTTGCCGCCCTGCCCGCCTGCCACTGCGATTGCACCTGCGGCACGAAACCATTCAAGCATCTTGCTGCCGGCATGTGCCGCCGCTTTTGGCTCGTTTACTTTCGGTCCGGAGGTAATACGCAGCACTGGATCACCGAACGGATCTTTCACATTTGGATCGAGATCGGCCCAGGTGTTGTCGTAGGGCAAGGTGTTGGTCTGCACATAAGCCGACGCCCAGCGGCCGGCATTTTGTGCAACAAATTGTTTCCACTCACTGCCCCAGCGTTTGCCGACTTGGCCAAAGGTTGCCATACCCGCGGCCGCAATAGGATGCTTTTCGGTGTAGGCATGCAGCGACGCTCCGCCGATAAAGCCAAGCCCGCTGTGATCAAAGTTGTCATCCGCCCAGTCGTCGACCATGACACCCTGCGCGATAGCGCCGTACCAGATGTTCAGATCAAACGGGAACAACGCAGAAACACCAGCGCCGGCCTGTGCATCCCAGTGGCCAAAATAATGGCGTCCGAGCTGGCCGCGATTGTTGCCGATGCCGTTGGGATGGAACATCGACTGCGACAGTAGCAACAAACGGATATTTTCGTAGGTGTAGGTACCGAGCAGCACAGCGCGCGCCGGTTGGAAGAATTCTTCGCCATCACGGAAGTAACTGACACCGATGGCCTTGCCAGTGTTGTCGGTAACAATGCGGCGAACATTGGCGTTGTCGACCACCCGCAAATTGCCAGTGGCTTGCGCGCGTGGAATCGTCGTTACGTCAGTGGAACTCTTGGCGCGGATATGACAGCCGCCGCGGTCACACCAGCCGTGGAACGCGCAGCCAGGCCTGCCTTGGTACGGTTGCGAATTGATCGCCGCCGGCCCGCGATACGGATGCAGGCCAAGCGTCAGCGCCGCCTGCTTCATGTGATCGACATACTCGCATGAGCGCAACGGCGGCATCGGGTATTCGCGCCGGCGCGGGCCTTCAAAGATATTGCCTTCGGGAATGATGGTGCCCTGGATATTGCCGGCCTTGCCACTGACACCGACTTCATATTCGATATGGTCGTAATACGGTTCGAGTTCGTCATACCCCAACGGCCAGTCTTCCACGGTCGAACCGGCCGGCAGATAGTCGGCACCGTAGCGCTGCAGCGTGGAGCTTTTAACGCGGAAATCCCAAGGGTTCAGCCGCCAGCTCTGGGCGTGATAGTGGATCGACGTACCACCCACCGCATTCATCATCGGATGCCGCGCGGCCTGACGCGCGACCTGATCCGGTGAGGTGCGGAAGGTAGGAATTTCACTGCCGACCTTGTGGCCCGTGGTCACCAGCGAGCGCACATTGTTATGGATTTCGTCGGCGCGATAATCCTCGCCGGGATTCATCCAGCTACCGGCTTCCAACCCGATCACTTGCAAGCCTGCGCGGGCCAGTGGCAACACCGCAACACCGCCAGCGGCACCTAGACCAATGACTACCACGTCGGTTTCCGGCAGTTCAGTGGCCATCGTGATCGGCCCCGTAAGCGGAAGTGTGCAGTGCAGGCAAGCGCTCGCGCATCTTTTGCATGTCAGGTGTGCTGGCCAGCACGGCGCCGGGGTACCCGATCAGATCCCAACCGGCATAATTGGCGTTGCCGCCGTAGTAGGGATCACTGAACATGCCTTCAAGCACCAGACGGTGCAGTCGATTGAACAGTGCGGGGCCAGTGGCCATTTCGACAAGTTCGCCGGCTTCCAGCGCCGTCATCAGTGCATCTTGTTGATCAATTGCCAGTGCCGCGAACCCGACACCGTGGCGACCGCGCGCATTTTGATCAAGCGCAAGCAAGCCTGCACGCAATACCGGCAGTTCTGCCTGGTTCCATTCAGCAAGACTGCGATTGATGTAACGCACCACGCCAGCGGCGCTGGCAGACGGACCTAGTTCATCCGCAGGCACAATGCGATCAGCGAAGGCGGCAAGGATGGCATCATTGGCGGGACCCAGTAGCGAGGACGCCGGTAGCTCTGCCGAGGTACAGCTGGATTCAACCAATGGGATCAGTACAGCAGCGCCGGCCTTCAGTGAAGCGCCGAACAATTGCCGACGACTGAGATCATTGTTGCCACGCCCGGGCGGGCGCCCTCCTGCGCTCTTGCGCATTTCCCCCTCCAGCGTAGTGATGAATGCCGAGCCGCTCTTGAATGGCGACTCTTCAACGGCAGAGTGTGCCGGCCGAGTCAGGCCTGAACCTGGTCGCGCCCCCCTCTTGGAATTGTAAAGAAACTGGTCGGCTCGTGCCAGCAGCTGATCCAGCGTATCGCCGGACACTGCCTCGGCCACGCCTACGCTGGCTGTGATCTTCTGGCCCGGCAACAGCGCCTCCCAGTCATGACTGGCAAGGTTGTGCAGCAGACGTTCACCCAATTGACGCGCCTTGGCGACAGGAGTGTTGGGAAACACGGTGACGAATTCATCACCACCGATACGGGCTGTTAAATCAGAACCACGAGCAGAATCTGACAGGATATTACCGATCTGGCGCAATGCATGATCGCCGACCTGGTGTGAGAACTTGTCGTTGACGTCCTTGAAGTGGCCGATATCGACATAGACCACCGAGAGCGGCTCTTCGTAACGCGTAGCGCGGATAAGCAATAAATCTGCCTGCTCGCTGAAAAAGCGGCGGTTATAGAGGCCGGTGAGTTCGTCGCGAATGCTCATCTCGTGCATGTTGTGCAACATGCTATGCAGCTTTTTCAGGGCACCCTGGGTGTTGTTCATCAATTCGCCGATTTCATCAGTACCGCCTTTACGGTCGAAGCAGAGCCCAGCAACGCGGTGATAAGTACAATACTTACGGTAGTGAGGATTTTCAGCATTGAGTTCAACGTTCATAAGCATATAGACCAACAGTGCAAACATCGGCAATTGGGTGCCAACGAACGAAAACAGGAATATCTTGACGGCAAAATTGCGGGGGCCGGGAATCCTGGCGACCACGTTGTATAGCGGCAGCTTGGCCACTGTGCTTGCAGGGGTACTGGGTGGAGTCGCTGTATTCGTCATTGGTCTGGCCGATCCATCTCGGAGTGAACAAATGGGAATGCATGCCTGGATTTTCATCAAAAAAAAACAAGGGTTTACAAACATTGTTTTACACTTGCCTGAGGAGACGATCGGCCGATATGTGTTTCCATCAGCGTGATAACCTGGCCCAGTGGGATAAGGACTACCGATGATCAATAAAATTGCGATCGCAAGTTGTTGGGCATTATGCGTGTTCGCTACGAGCCCGGAAGCCCGGGCCTGGGGCAGCAAGGGCCATCGCATTACTGCGCAAGTGGCAGCGGAACGCCTGACGCCGGCTGCCTCTGCTGCAGTTACGGCACTGCTGGACGGCGGGGACCTCGCCTCAGGCTCCACTTGGGCCGACGAAATGCGTGGCAACCGTGACAACCCCGGATTCTGGTCCATCACCGCTACCTGGCATTACGTCAATCTTGCGCACAGCACTGATTATGCCAATTCACCCAAGGAACCTCGCGGTGATGCCGTAGTGGCGCTGGAAACCTTTACCGCCATCCTGCTGGATGAACCGTTGCCACCCGGACCAGTCAGTACCGCCCTTGCCACTTACTTCACTGATTTCGATCCGCACTCCATTGAGGTGAAACGCTTCGCGCTTAAGTTCGCGCTGCATATCCTTGGCGATCTGCAGCAACCACTGCACGCCGGCTACGCGGACGATCGCGGTGGCAACGCCATCGCCGTTGTGTGGCAGGATGAAAACACCAATCTGCATACTTTGTGGGACACCAGGTTGCTCGACTTCGGCGGTATTACCGAAGCGGCATATGTCAGGCGCTTGCACAACCGGCTGGATCACACTCCCAACAGCGATGTACGCGGCATGGAGCGCGGGGATCCGCGCGATTGGCTCAATGAATCACTGCGCCTGCTCGAACGCATTCATGCCCACGATGATGATGGCGGCAGGCTCGAAACCAGCTATGCCGCCGAGTTTGTTCCGACCGTGGAAACCCAAATGATCAAAGGCGCACTGCGCACGGCCTACTACCTGAACAACGTTTTCGGTGGTTGGCCAGTGGCTGCTCCGGCGGCGCCTGTGCCAGATGGAATCAGCCACTGGCCAAACTCACCAAGGTCTGGGGAACTAGCGGGTCGCTGACACCAGCACCTACACCACGAGGATGTCCCATGTTTGATACCCCTTTGAGTATCCCGGTCATCGCGATTCTTGGCTGGGTCGCCGTCAGCTGGATTCGCGCCCACTACGGCATCACAGGCCCATTCGGCAGCAAACGCCATGGCTGGAAGTCAGACCCGGAGAACACCCACGTACCGCCGATGTTCAGCAAGATGCTGGAAAAGGCGATGGCCGAGCGCGACACCGAAATCAACAAGCTGCGTGGGCGCATCTAAGTGCTGGAGAAGATCGTCACCGACGATCACAAGGCTTCGACTCTGGCTGACGAAATCGAGCGGCTGCGCGACAAGGCCTGAGCAGACAGCTTGCCCGGAGAATACAAAAAGGGCCGGCGCTGCAGGCAAGCATGCAGCAGCGCCGGCCCTTTCTCATTGCGTTATTTTTCCAGTTCGAACGCCAGCAGTACGTTGCCAGGGCGCCCTACAAAGCCGGAATTACCCGATAGCAAGTACACCATACCACCCGCTACTACCGGGCCGGCTCCATCGAACGATCCACCATTGGCTTTGACACCATTGATGGTTTCGAAATCCTTGTTGGCATCAAAGGTCCACAGTATGGCGCCGGTGTTGGCGTCATACGCACGCATGCCGCCGTCCTGTGAACCGGAAAAGACTGCGCCCGGAATTGCCGTGACTGCCGCCGACTGGGTCGGCCCGCAGCCAGGACCTGCCGCGCACAATGGCGCTTGCGCTGGCGTAAACCACAGGCGTTGACCAGTGTCGATGTCGATACCGTGGATGCCACCGGTTTCGGCGGCGCGATAACCACCCACTGCCACGAACGCCACACCATCAGCGACAGCAGCTCCCCACACTCCGCCTACGGGACTGCCACTGCCGGCACGGTATTCCCATACCAAGGCACCGTTGTTGGCTGGATCAAGCGCATAAGCCATGCCGGACTTCTGTGGAATCACCAACAGCTCGCGGCCGCTCTTGCCATGGGTCAGCACTGGCGATGCCGAAAAATCGAAGTCGGGACCGACTTCCTCCGGACAGTTCGCGTTCGGCGTATTCGGATTGCAACCGCCAATCCAGGTATCAGACGGCGTCGTCAGTTGCTTGCTCCACACCAGTTCGCCCTTGTCGATGGAAATTGCCAGGATCGCATCGGCGGTTGGCGGTGCCGGATCAGCGTAAGCATTGCCGGTAGCGACATAGACCAGCCCGCGGCCTTCGTCGATGGTTGGCGCACTCCAGATGCCGACACCGGCAGGACCGAACAAAGGCTTGCCATTGGCACTGGTGCCACGGGGTTTGGGTTCCTCGACCGTATAGAATTTCCAGATCACATCGCCGGTTGCCGCATCGAGCGACGTTACGCTGCCGCGGAAGGTGCAACAGGAATAATCCGGATTCGACGCAGTGTTCTCTTCGGTAACACCCGTGATCGGCACGTAGACGCGACCGTTATGCACTGTCACTGAACCGGTGCCGCGCACCGATTCATGCGTTTCAACTTGTGTCTGCCACAGCAGCTCGCCAGTCTGTGCATTCACGGCGTAGGTGTTGGCCAGCATATCGATGAAGTACACCGCATAACCCTTGCTGCCATCCGGCAACGTTGCCGGCGCTACCGAGGTGGCACTGCGAATACCTGCGCGCGGCAGGAAGGTCCAGTAAGTGCAGCCGCTGACAGCATCCACCGAATACAACGCCCCGGCACGATTGCCCACATACATGCGCCCGGCCACTACCGCCGGCTGCCCACGCGCCTGGCTTTCGCCCGGCAAGCCATAGGCCCATTTCAGTTTCAGTTTTGGCAGGTCTGCTGCGGCTATGCCGCCACTCTGCGCATATCGGTCATTGCGTACGTCAGGACCCCAGCCATTCCACAGCGGACTGGCACCCGGCTCACCCAGGGCTGGATTCGACGGACACATATTGGTGGTCTGTTGCAGCGCGATATCAGCGACTTGTTTGCCGGTGAGATAAGTTGCAATGGAACGCCGCTCTACATCACTGATCACTGCACCCTGCAAGCGCATCAAGCCGTCGGTCAGTGCTGAATACACCACGTTCGGGGTGAACTTGCTCATGTCCTCCTTGCTCGGCGCATGTGCGTTGTCCTTTGGATCCGGATTCAGGTGGCAGGAAGCGCAGTGAGTCGTGAAGAGCGCCTCACCGTCCTGGGCGAATGCCGCACAGGCAAGCAGGGAGATTGAGATCAACGAAACCAGTTTGCGCATGGGTTTTCTCCGATTACCACACTGAACGGGAAGGGACGGGGCAGATACAGGTTTCTGCAAGCGTCTGAGGCCATGGATGGCCGAAGCGAGCCTACAGGGACGTATTTACGGCGTGTTGCAGGGGCCTGTATTTGCCGCGGCCCCTGCACCAGGATTCGGATCAATCAACGCGGCACTGCGTTGGCGTACACACGCACGATGCCTACGTCTGACCAGCCGCCCGGGCCGTGATCAGCACCCGGCTGCAGATCGGTGAAACCAAACTCGTCGATCTTGCTGAGGTCGATTTCGGTTACGAGATTGCCCTTGGTCATGCCAAGTTCGGTGTTGAACGCGATCCACTTGACCTGTTCCAGGCGGAATTCTTCAAACAGGAAATCAACGGTCTGGCCAAGTTCGATATCGCCAATGAAGGTTTTACCGTCGGCCAGCTTGATGAAGGGGTGCAGCTTGTGGAAGCCGGAGGTTTTGCTCTGCACCATTACCCGGGCGCCCTTGCTGAAATCAGCGTAATTGGTCTTGTGTTTGAAGGCGATGGTGGCGCCGGCACCGGCAAGTCCCGACCAGGTGTGGGTTGGATTGGTGTCGTTGCCGTCGAAGCCCGTCACCTGCAGCTGATCGCTTTTGGGTCCGTACAGTTTCAATTCAAGAGCCGGATTGGCTATGTGGTCTTGCACCAGCGGGTTTTCGCCGCCTTTCGGCAGTTGCTTCCACACTTCTTCGAAGAACAAACCAGGACGCGGCGGCGGCGGAGTGCCCGGACCTTCAGCGGCGAGCAGCGTAGACGCACCCAGTACGAGAGTTAACGCGCAGGTCAAAGGCAGCAGCAGTTTTTTCATGGTTTTCCCCTGGTGAATGATGTGTTTCTTGGTTTGACGACTCCTACTATGCGAAGTCGATGGCGCCGGATGATAGTCGTACTCATCGAAGCGCCACAATCAATATGTGACTCGTGGCCCTGCGCATGGTTAGAATCCGGGCGCTGCTTCCCACAAGGTGGACAGCAAAGTTCACAGCAATTTCTGCAACAATGTTTACAACAATGTTTACAAGAACAAGCGCCGTCCACGCAGTCGACGCATCACCCAAACCGCAATATCAAGAGGGGTTAACATGTCATCACCGATGAAAATTCAATCGATCAGACTCGCCGTGATGTTGGCCGTGGTCGGCAGTCTCGCCTCTTGTGGCGGCGCCGCTACTGATGCTGCCGCACCTGCTACTGAAACCACTGCTGCACCATCCGCTGCCGAGGCGGCGGCTGTCACCAGCACCATCCCGCGCCTGCCCAACGGCAAGCCGGACCTCAATGGCATCTGGGCGCGCCCCTATGTGTCCGACATGGGCGCTGCCGGCAACGGCCGCAACCAGATCGGTCCTGGCGAGTTGCCATTCACGGAAGCCGGTCGCCGCAACTTCGACAACTACAATCCAACAACAGGTGACTACACTGGCGTTTGCATGCCGTTCGGTTTGTTGCGCGCGATGAACTCGCCCGACCCTATCCAGTTCGTGCAGACGGACACCCACTTCGCCTTTTTGTACGAACAGAACACCTGGTTCAAGGTGATCAATCTTGACGGCAAAAACCACAGCCCGGGCGTACCGGCCTGGTTCGGCCATACTGTGGCCACATGGGAAGGCGACACGCTGGTTCTGACCACTTCAGAGTTCAACGGCAAGACCCGCCTCGACACCATCGGTCATCCGCACAGCGATCAGATGGTGGTGACCGAGCGCATAACGCGCCGCGATGCCGAAACTCTTGACTACGAAGTGACGGTCAACGATCCGATCTACTACAGTGCGCCCTGGAGCAACAAGCGCGTGTTTACACTGCAGAAGGATTTCGAGTTGATCGAGTATTCCTGTGAAGAAAACAACCGCAGTGTGTGGGACGGCCGCATCGTGCCGCCCAACTACGACAACTGGCACACCTACGACACTGAAGCAGCACCCGCTACTGACCAAGCGGCACAGTAATCTGCTCAAAAAAAAGCCCGGCGATCACCGGGCTTTTTCTTTGATCGCCACAGGCCATTCAATGACGATCAAGAAAATCGTAAAGCTGCGGCGCGAACAATAAATAGGCATTGAGATGTTCGCCACCGGGTACTACGTGGTACTCCGTCTCAATGCCATGCTCCTTCAGTTCGCGCGCCATGCGCTCTGAGGCAGCGATTGGATTTGAGGTGTCTTTGTCCCCATGCAGTATCAGCACAGCCACTTTGTCCTCCAGATTGGCGAAGGGATAGTTGGTGGTGATGATGGGGCCCGAGCTGACAACTATCGCTCTGAACGTATCCGGATACTTCGCTGCGAAATGCATTGCCGCAGAACCCGACGGATTCTGCCCATGAAGAAACACGCGTGAAGTATCGGCGTTGTATTCGGCTGCAACTACTGCAAGGACGTTCAATACATCCTGCTCGGCCCGTTGATTATCTTCCGCGGTCCAGCCGTCGGCCGGTTTTGACGGACCATCCGGCCGCTCAACCGGATACGGACTGCCGTAGTAGGGCTGGCGATATCCGCGATAACCCAGCGGCGACACGACGATATAGCGACGCTTGCGCGCCTCAGTGACCAGTGCGTTGCTCTCGCGATGATTGTTGTTGATGCTATTGCCGGCCCTGAGGGTAATCAGCATCGGCAGCTTTTCGCCCGGCTGCCAATCTTCCGGCACGTACAGGCGGTAAGGAATCGATTCACCCGTACCCGGGAACTCATAGATGCGGTACTGCTCGCCGGTAGCGCGATACATCGGTGCCGCCGGATTCGGTTTTGGTGTCTGATCCACCTGCGCTGCCGGCGCTGCCGGTTGTTGTGCCTGCGCCAGTGTCACGATCAGCGAAAAAAGCGGCAGCCATGCGTATTTGATTTTCATATTTTTAGTCGTCAAGGAATTTGCGGGCGGTATCGAGATCGCATTTCTCATTCGATGGCTTCATCGCAGGCTGGTACTGCCAGGTACCGGTCCACTGGGCGGGGGCATTGAGATACTCAGGATCTTCCATGGTGCCCGAGTAGACCATTCCCTTGCCATCTGCGCTGATTTCGAAACGTTCCACCAGATGTTTGCCGGCACTGCTTGGCAGTGTCGTCGAAAATCCGATGGGATTGGGCGCGAAGTTGGTGGTGTCAGCCACCAGCGTTGTACCTTCGAAACGACCTACCGAGTGACCATGCGGGAAAGTCTGGTCAGGCGATGGATGCGCACGACCATCAAGCCAGACGGTGCGTTCGGAATCGAGCCAGTCGATGTGCATTTCAACGCGGTCATCGAACACTTCGATCACATTGGCGACTGGATAGAACAACAGCGCCGGCTCGCCGATAGGCTGACAGTCTTTCTGCGGTGTCGGCAGGCTGGCGGATTGCTGGATGGCGGCTTTGCCGGCATCACTGATCTGCCATTTCTGCTGGCCGCCCAGGAAACCGAAGAACGATGTGCGCGGAGGAAACCAGGTGCCCGCAATGCTGGTCGCCGTGGCCGTCGTCTCGGTATAGATGCTGCGCGAGGAAATATTGAGCGGCAAGTAGGTACCATCTTCCTTGAACAGCTCGCGACCCAGCAGCAGCCTGTCGGGCTCGCGCTTGCCGGGGTTGCCGACCACGCTGACCACATCGCCCACCTTGACAGCATCACGCATGAAACCGAGCGGGCCCAGCACTGAACCGGCACCAGCCTCGATTTCAGTGGTCACTGTACTGCCGTCTGCTTTTTTGACTGACAATGTCATGTACACGTGCGGATTGCGGAAACTGTATTCAGTCACGGTGCCGGTAACGGTGGACTCAACGTCGGTGTTGAAGGCGGCGGCACTATGGTGAGCCAGTACAGTGGTGCTGCAGGCAGCGCCGATCGCGACGGCCAGCACACTCAAAGCGGTTGAACGGAACATCAAGATATCCTCCGGGGAACGTGCCACCAGGATTGTCCCATCCGCAAGTCGGCTGGTTCAAGGTGCCATACCTCCCATATTAGGTAGATAAGGAGGTTGTGGGTACCCAAGCGCATTGTTAGGCTCAGTCAACGCCCGTCACGAGGCGCGTTATCCAAAAAGCAAAAGACTTGCAGGGGAGAAATCACATGAAAACGCATGCGTCATTGATCGTGCTGCTGGGCAGCCTCGCGCTTGCTGGCTGCAGCCAACAAGCACCTGACACGGCCAGTGAACCGACGACAGCCGCACCGGTTACCACTGCTACCAGCTCTGCAATACGCGGCCGTGTCACCAGCAGTACCGGCGCTGAAGCCGGTGTGTGGGTTATCGCCGAAACCCGTGATTTGCCAACCCGTTTCGCTCGCACTGTCGTTACCAACGACAACGGTGAGTACCTGATTCCAGACCTCCCCGCTGGCAA
>CAISOD010000065.1 GCA_903887045.1 uncultured Gammaproteobacteria bacterium
CCTGCACGCTCTCGGCCACCTTGCTCTTGCCATCGGTGGTGATGTTTCGCCATGACGTGCCATCGTCGAGCGCGATGGTGTCGGGCACCGGGCCGTCGGCGTAGATCTGGTCACCGCTGTGCACGAGGAACTGCGGCGAGTGTTTCAACATGGCGGCATAGGTTTGCATGCCGCCGCGAGAAGGGTCGATTCCGTAGCCTTGCCCGACTGTGTCGCCCGACCAGCAGAAGCGGATGTCTTCATCAGCGGTGACGGGCGCTGTACGGAACTGGCCCGTCATCGTATCGCCCAGCAGTCCCACTCCTTCGAGTGATTCGAACTGCACGCGATAGAACCAGTCGCGGCCGGCTTCGAGTCCGCTCAGCACGGCTTTGGCGTTGTAGTCGGTTTCCGGCAAGGCATTGCCGCCGGCGAAACGTTGTATGTTGCGGAAGCTGTCGTCAGCACTGACTTCCACCCACAGCTTTGCCGCTTGCCCGGTACGGGCCCAGACCACGGCACCTGTGTGGTCCACATCGCCGCTGGCACAACCCGTGGTGATCAGCGGGCGGTCTGCCGCGCGGCTGAACGCCGGCAACAACAAGCCACCGAGTGCGCCCTTGTGGAAACTCCTGCGCGTGAATGCCATCGCTACCTTTCTCCCTTACCTGAATGCGGAGACCTTACACCCGGCAACGTGACAATCAATCAAGGAATGCAAACTTCAACGCAAAGATGAGAGCGATCACATACACCGTCGTCGGGCAGTCGCGGCCTTTGCCCGCCACCAGCTTGATGCCGGCATAACTGATGAAGCCGACACCGATGCCATCCGAGATCGAGTAGCCAAACGGCATTGCGAGCGCAGTCAATATCGCCGGTGCCAGTTCGGTGATGTCGTCCCATATCAGATGCTGCAGCGAGCGCGCCATCAAACAGGCGACGAACAGCAACGCCGCGCCAGTCGCATAACCGGGAATGCTCTGCGCCAGCGGCGACAAGAACAGGCACAACAGGAACAAGGTGCCAGTGACGACTGCCGTGAGCCCGGTGCGGCCACCGGCCTGCACGCCAGCTGCACTCTCGATATAACTGGTGGTGGATGAGGTGCCGATGAATCCGCCCAGCATGGTGGCAGTCGAATCCGCCAGCAGTGCCTGCCGCAGGCGTGGCAACTTGCCGTGGGCGTCCAGCATGCCGGCTTGTGAAGCCACTCCTACCAGCGTGCCGGCGGTATCGAAAATATCGACCAGCAAAATCGTCAGGATCACCGTGATCATCGACAGGTCCAGCAAGTTGCCGATTTCAAGTTGCATGAAAACCGGCGCCATCGATGGCGGCATCGACATCACGCCACGGAAGTCGGCGATCCCTGTAATCCAGCCGATCACGGTAACTACCAACATGCCGATCACTACCGCGCCCATCACATTACGCGCGGTCAACGCGGCAATCAGGATGAAGCCGCCCATCATCAGCAGTGCCTGCGGTTGCATGAAGTCGCCGAAAGTGACCAGCGTCGCCATGTCGCTGATGACGATGCCGCCATTGCGGAATGCGATGATGGCGAGGAAGAAGCCGATACCCGCCGAGATGCCGAGCTTCAACGAACGCGGGATCGCATTGATCAGCCATTCACGCACCGGGAACAGACTGAGCACCACGAACAGGAAACCGCCCATCGCCACTGCACCGAGCGCCTGTTGCCAGGTGTGGCCCATGCCAAGCACCACTGTGTAGGCAAAAAAGGCGTTCTGGCCCATGCCGGGCGCCATCGCCACCGGATAGTTGGCGATCACCCCCATCATCAAGGTGCCGACTGCGGCTGCGATACAGGTCGCCACAAACACGGCACCAAAATCCATACCGGCGTCCGACAGGATGTCGGGGTTGACGACGGTGATGTATGCCATTGCCAGGAACGTTGTGAGTCCGGCAATGGCCTCTCGCCTGGCAGTGGTACCGTTGGCCGTAAGGCCGAATTTCTTGTCGAGATAGGCGTACATGTCAGGCGGCTCCGGCAATGGTGAAGAATTTTCTGGTGATCTGGTCTATGCGCATCAGGTATGGCCGCTTGAGGAAGTCAGGCAGCCAGCTGGCAAGAAATGAATTGCGTATCAGCATGATGATTTCATCGGCAGTGAAGTGGTCGTCGTCGGCGAGTGCCTGCAGGTTGTCGCTGAGATAGGCGCGAAAGTAGGCAGGGTCGTCAGAGTTGATGGTGACGTACATGCCTTTCTTCAGCATTTTGCGGATTTCCTTGCCGGTAAGATTGTTTGCACAGAAGCGGTTCGACACCGGGCACACCGTCAGGCCCAGGCCGCGCTCGGTTATGGTGGCACACAACTCATCGCTTTCAAGCGCGTTGATGCCGTGGTCGATACGATCAACATCAATCAGGTGCAGACACTGGTGAATGTGCTGGGTGCTGTTCTCCCGGTTGACGTCGCAGTGCATTGTCAGTTTGTAGCCGAGCTTGCGTGCTTTGGCGAACACCTCCGGAAATTTTGCCGGAGGATTACCCTTTTCATCCGAATCAAGTCCTACGCCGATGATCCAGTGTCTGAAAGGAATCGACATTTCCAGATGCTGCATCGCTGATTCCGCACTCATGTCGCGCAGGAAGCACATGATCAGATTGCTCTTTACTCCCAGCATTGCCGCCGCATCGAGTTGTGCACGACAAATGCCGCTGATGATGGTGTCGAATGCAACGCCGCGTGACGTGTGCGCCTGTGGATCGAAGAACGGTTCGACGTAGACGATGTTGTCGGCCGCTGCACGTTCAAAGTAGGCGTAGGTGAGGTCATAGAAATCCTGTTCCGTTACCAGCACCTGCGTGCCGGCGTAATACGCGCGCAGGAACGACGGCAGGTCGTGGAAGTTGCGGGCAGCCAGCACGGCTTCCGGCGTGTCATACGGCAACGAGAGCTGGTTGCGCTTGGCCAGCGCCAGCAACATCTCCGGCTCCAGTGTGCCTTCGAGGTGAACGTGCAGTTCTGCCTTGGGCAGCGCGCTGATCAGATGATGCATGGGGTGAGCCTCACTCTAGGCATAGGAGGTAGACAGCCGGCATGTCGCCACGCCTTGCTGCTCAAGTTGCTGCGCCACGCGCAGACACAAATCTTCGCGCCACGGCGCGGCCACCAGTTGTACGCCAATCGGCAATGCGCTGCCCTGCAGCCATAGCGGCACGCTGCATACCGGCAAGCCGATGGCGGAAAACGGCTGGGTGAACAA
>CAISOD010000066.1 GCA_903887045.1 uncultured Gammaproteobacteria bacterium
GCGCCACACGGCCGGGTGGCGCAGTACGGTGGCGAGTGCTTGTGCGTTGTCTGTGCGTGTCATAAGTCACCTTTTATTTCGATAGGAACGGAAACTGCCGGTAACCACGCCGAGGATTTCCAGCGGGTTGGGCCGCAGCACTGCATAGGCTTTGTTCTCGGGCTTGAGCACATAGCGCTCGCCTTCCTTGCCGAGCCGCTTGATCGTCACTTCACTATTGATGAAGGCCACCACGATCTCGCCCACATCGGCGCGCTGGCGGCGTTCGCACACGGCGGTATCGCCTTCCAGCAGGCCGGCGTCCTTCATCGAATCGCCCTTGATGGGCATGAAGAAGGTCTGCGAGGGCTTCTGCACCAGCATGGCGTCAAGACTCACCATGTCGGCGGCTGCGCTATCCACCGCTTCCGGCAGGCCGGCCCGCACGGTGCCAATCGAGCGGGGGCGCTCGAAGAAGCGTTCCGTTGGGGTCAGCCGTTTGTCTGGCGTGCGCCGCAGATAGCCCGCGTCTTCCAGCCTGCCCACCAGCGACGCCGCCGCATTCTTGGCGCGAAAGCCCAGCAGGGCACTGATAGCCGAGTAGGAGGGGATCAACCGGTGCAGGGCGTAGTAGTCCTGCAGGGCGGTGAGGTGGAGTGGGTCATTGTTGGGGCGTGCCATGGGCGGGGATATTAGTGGACGATCGTACACTAATCAAGCCCGTCGCAATTCGTGAGACCTGCGTAGGTGCGCTTGCCGCTGTGGCCGGTAAAATGGAATGCTTCAAGCCCGCCAGCCCTTGCCCGGGCAAGCGGGAAAACAACCGGAGAAATGCATGAAACTGACGCTGAGTGGTGTGGCGATACGCTTTGTATTCGCGCTGTTGCTGGTGCTGCTGTCCTACAACCCCAGTGGTTACTCGTTTTTTCATTGGGTGTACCAGGATCTGACCACTATCACCCCCTATGTCGTCATAGCCGGGTTGATCCTGCTGATCGGCTGGGGTTTTTATACCCGCGCCACTTTCAATTCACTCGGGCTGGTGGGCATTGTGTTGTTTGCAGCGCTGTTCGGCTGCCTGATATGGCTGTTTGTTTATTGGGGCTGGCTGAGTCTTGGCAACATCACCGCCATGGCGTGGCTGCTCGAAATACTGCTGGCCTCGCTGCTCACCGTGGGAATGTGCTGGTCCCACTTCACCCGCCGCATGAGCGGGCAGATTGATGTGGATGACATCGAAGACAATTAGAGCAGGGCACCATCAATCCCCGGCAATATTCCCAAACTCAGGATCAGCACCGTGCGCAGCCCAGACCAAAATCCTTCCAGCAGCTTCATGGCCGTCCTCGGAATTCTCGTCGGCGTGGCCGTTGCGCAGGTAGCGCTGGCAGCTGCGGAAGCACCGCTCACGCAGACCGCGCCAGTCGCTGGCACAGCAGCGGTGGCCGCGCCTCTGAGCGGGCAGCAGGTTTACAGGACCGTCTGCATTGCCTGTCATGCCCCTCCCGGCGTTGGCGGCGCACCGGCGCTCGGCAACGCCGATGCCTGGGCTCCGCGCATCGCCCAGGGCATGGACACGCTGGCCGCTCATGCACTGAATGGATTCACCGGCAAGACCGGCGTGATGCCGAAGAAGGGCGAGCGCATCGACCTCTCCGATGAGGAGATCATCGGGGCGGTTGAATACATGGTTGGGCAGGTTGCTCGCTAAAAGCAAAAGCCGGGGCTTACCCGGCTTTTGTGTTGATTGGCGCGGCCCTGTTGGAGCAGAGCCGGAGTAAAACTCAGTTACCCAGCTGAGCCTTGGTGCAGTCCCGCATGGCGGCAGCAACTTTTTCGCGATCCTGCTGACGGGCGTCGTTTTCGGCAGTAGTGATGAAGCCATCACCGTTGGTATCCAGCCTGGCAAACTGCTTTTCTGCGCCGGCAGTGGTGGCGGCGGTGATTTCGCTCAGGCTCAGGCTGCCATCGCCGTTGGTGTCAACGTCGGCAAAGCGGTCATCCATGGCGTCTTCATCAGGGCGTTCCGGTGGGTCAAAACCAGGCACTTGCTGTTGGACGCAGGCCAGGATGGCGTCACGGTCGAGCTCGGGGCGCGGAGGGCGGCCACCGCGTTGTCCGCGATCACCACCTTCATTGCCGCGAGCACCACGCTCGCCAGGGCGCATACCCTGGTCACCACCGCGGCCACCATCCTCACCACGCTGTGGCCGACCTTCGCCTTCGGCGATCAAGCCATCACCGTTGGTGTCGCGGCGGGCGAACATGTCGTCGAGCCGATCAAGCCGTGGCGCGAGGAATTCTTCTTTGCTGATTTTGCTGTCGCTGTTGGTATCGAGATTTTCAACACGCTCACCCCGACCTTCGCGCTCACCTCGCATGCCGCCCATCGGGCCAGCTTTTTGACCGGCCATGGGACCGCCGCGATTGCGGCCGGGGCCTTGGTGTTTGGTGGATGCAGTGTCGGTGGAAGGATCAGTAGCGGCAGTAGCGGGCAAGGCGGCGAAAGTAGCAAGTGCAGTCAGCGTGACCAATGTCAGTGTATGTAATTTCATGGGGACGGACTCCTGATAAAAATGTTGTAAACAATGAATGGATAGCTACAGTACCGGCCGGTGCTGCTGCGTGCCCGCTCCGTTGTTCGTTGATGCAGGAAAGGGCACTTGTTGCTAATAACGCTGCAAGACGGGTAGCGTTTACAGCGGATGCAAAATTATTGAGTCGCCATAGTCGCTACGGCGTTAGAATCCGTCCATTCCTTGCAGTGCTTTTTCCGATGACAACTCCCCAAATCAACACTGAACAATTGCGGCTGTATTACCTGCAGCAACTTGGCATTGCGGCCTATGTGCCGCGTGAGTTGCCTGCCGTGGATGATGTTGTTGTTGCGGAGGCAGTCTCACAGACAGTACCGCAGCAGGACTACGCTGTGATGGCCGAGCTTGTGACGCCTCGGGATTTTCCGTCTCAAGCCGCAGAGCCGCAGCTTGCTGCGAAGATTGCAGCAGAGCCGCGCCCGGCAGCTGCACGTCGTCTGCTGATCGAAGACGGGGAAGAGACAGCGAGTGTTGTGCCAGCGACTCCAGTGCGAACTGTAACAACTACTACTATTGGTACAAGCTCCACCGCTGGAGCCACAGCTGCCACCACTGCAACAACCGATACAGACGATGACACCACACCGCCCTTCCAACTGCTGTTCACTGTACTCGATACCGAGCTCGCAATAGCGTTGCAGATTCCGGCGCTGGTCACCAACGGTCTGCGCGAACACGAACAGAAACTGCTGCAGAATCTTTTGCGCTGGCTGGGTTATCCACTGCCTGATCTGAAGTCAGTGCTGCAATACCGCTGGCCTTTGCCGGGATTGCCGGCGAATAGTCCGGCGATGGCCGCGCGCACGCTGTCGGTTTTTCTGCAGCAGGCTGCGAGCACGCGGCCGTTCCGTCATTTGCTGTTGCTGGGTCCGGCGCCGGCGCAGTGTCTGCAGGATCAACCCGCCACCTGGCAGTTATGGCCCACCCACAGTCTTGCCGAATTGCTGGCGCTGCCACAGTTGAAGCGCGACAGCTGGCTGCAGTTGCAACCGCTGCAGCGTGAGCTGCAGCAGAAACTTCACTGAGTTGCATGCCACTCGCTGCGTCCACTCTTTATCGCTATCGCCCTCTGCTCGACAACGACATTGCGCTGTTGAGCCGCGAGTTGCCGGCGTTGTTGTCGGGTGACTGGAGTGAAGCAGGGCTGCGCTCGCTGCTCAACAGCTCACACCAACTGCGCGTCTTGCAAGCCGCTGATGGTGATGAAGCA
>CAISOD010000067.1 GCA_903887045.1 uncultured Gammaproteobacteria bacterium
CAAGAAGCTGAAAGTCAAAGTGCCTGCCGGCACTGCCGAAGGCAGCGTGCTGCGCATCAAAGGCCAGGGTGCTGCCGGTTTCGGTAGTGGCCGCCAGGGCGATCTGCTGCTGAAAATCAAACTGGCACCGCATCCGCTGTTCAGCGTCGATGGGCGCGATATTTCGCTGGTAGTGCCGGTATTGCCGTGGGAAGCAGCGCTTGGCTGCAAGGTGACGATCCCGACTCTGCAGCATAAAACCCGCGTCAACATTCCACCCGGCAGCCAGAGTGGCCAGAAGTTACGGCTTGCCGGCCTTGGCCTGGCGGGCAATCCGCCCGGTGATTTCTATGTCGTCGTGAAGGTAGTAATGCCACCGACTATCGACGACACCGCAAAAGCGTTGTATCAGCAACTGGCGGCATGTGGCGATACCAGCCCGCGGCCGTGGGAGAACCAGCCATGACGACTACCGTATTGACCGCAGAAGCCGACGCCGATGGCCTGTGGTGGACGCTGCACCAACTGACCAGCGCCAGCGTATTGCAAGCCGACTTCATCGCAGAGTGTGTTGCGCTCGGGCTGGCGGAAGTCAGTGGCGAGCCGGTGGAATGGCGCTTCAGTCCGCCCGCGCGAATGCGGCTGGAAAAGGCATGGCGTCTGCATCGCGATCTGGAGGTGCCAGCGAGTGCGCTGCCGCTGGTGCTGCAACTACTGGAAGAAATTGATTATTTGCATGCAGAAGCTGCGCAATTGCAGCTGCGGCTGCGGCATTGGGAAGGCCGTGGCTGACGCCGCTTTAGGCAGCTTCATTGCGGCGTATCAAATCGGGGGAAGTGTGCCTGCGTTACGTTGGCAATACAGTTATCCGACCGGAGCACAACCATGAACCTGCAGCACCACAAGCAACAACTGCTGACATCCAAGCTGGAACTCGAGGCCAGGCTGGCAAATACCCATCGGCATTTGCACCATAAGCAGGAGCCGGTGAGCCCGAATTTCCATGAACAGCTGCTAGAAACCAGCAACGATGCCCAGGTGTATCAGCTGGAAGACCTGGCCCAGGCAGAACTACAGCAGATCAACCGGGCGCTGGCGCGCATCGAGAGCGGCCAATACCCGTATTGCAGTCGTTGTGGCAAGGGAATCGGCGAACAGCGTCTGCTCGCAGTGCCCTATACCGATCACTGCATCAGCTGCGCCTGAGGGCGAGGCTCAGGCCTTGCGCACGCCAACCCACACCGAGGTCGCGGCCAGCCCGGCGAAGGCGATCAGCGACAGGTCGGGGATGGTGAAGAAGTTGAAGAGTGGGTCCAGCCAGGTGATTTCGGCACAGTTGCCATCGCCTTTCAGCAGCACGTTCATCACATCTTTCAAGGGAAAGTCCGCATCGAGCATGTATTCGATGCTGGGCAGGCAGGCGGGAATCTGGTCCTTTGGCAGGTGCTGCAGATAGATCTGGCGGATGGCAAAGCCGGCACCAGCCACTGCGAATATCGTGCTGGCGATGCCGTAGTTGCGGCGACCGCTTGCTCCGGGATTGTGTATCGCCGCCACCAGTGCAGTCAGGCCGGTGGCAAAGAAGAAGATACGCTGCATGATGCACAGCGGGCATGGCTCCAACCGCATCTGGTACTGCATGTAATACCCAATCCCCAGCATCACCGCACAGGTCAGGAATACGCCAAGATTGACGACGCGGGAGGGTAGGCGCGCAAGGAAGGACATCACGGTGCTCCGGTTAGCGGTTGTTGTAGCGTTGCAGGTAGCTGGCGAAGTCGATGGTATCGGCGGCTTCGATGGCTCCGCGCTCCTTGTTCGAGGTTTGCGACATACGCAGGAACTCGTCTTTTTTCTCATCACTCATGCGCAAGCCGCGGAAGTAATCGCTGTTGGCGAGTGATTGGTTCATTGCAAAGCGGAAATACGAGGTCTTCAACTCGCGCATGCGTTCCAGCACGCGCGCCGACGGCGTCAGTGAGCTGTCGGCAATCCTGGCCGACTGGGCGGCGGTGGCGGCGCGGTGGCTGCGGGTGGAATTGGCGCGATCAAGCAGTTCGGCAATCTTGCCGACGCCATCGAGTATCGAGCTGGCCCAGTCCTGCAGCGTCACTGGCTCGCCGTTGCGCTGCAGGCGCAGGCCCGGCTCGCGGCCGCGACGCACGACAGTTTTGAGATTGGCGTCGATCTCGCCGAATTCAGCCGGGGACGATGGCGGGCTCGGCTGCAGCAGGCAGTACACCAGGAAACAATTGAGGAACAGCATCTGCTCCTCGTCGATACCCACCGGCAGGAACGGGTTCAGGTCAAGGCAGCGCACTTCGATGTACTCGACACCGTGCTTGCGCAGCGCTTCCACCGGCCGCTCGTCCGGCCCGGGAATGCGCTTGGGTCGGATGGTGCTGTAGAACTCGGCTTCCATCTGCAGGATGTTGCTGTTCACCTGCGATGGCGAGCCATCGGCAGTAACAAAGGTGGAGTACGGTTCATAAGATGTCTTGACGGCCTTGCCGAGACCATCAGTGTATTCGGCAAGGCTGTTGTAGCTGACCGACAGGCCCGACTGCGCCTTGCTGGTATAACCAAGATCACCCATGCGCAGCGAAGTGGCATAGGGCAGGTAGAGGCTGGCGTCATCGAAACTTTCCAGCCCGTGATTCGGGTTTTGCCGCACAAAGCTGCGGCACAAGGCGGGCGAAGCGCCAAACAGGTACAGCAACAACCAGCAATGGCGGCGGAAGTTGCGGATCAGCGCGAAATACTGGGCGGTGCGGAAGTCTTCGAAGCTGTCGTTGCCGCCGTTCAGCTCGTGCAGCAATTTCCAGCAACTGTCGGGCAGCGAGAAGTTGTAGTGGATGCCGGCAATGGTTTGCATCGTGCGGCCATAGCGGAAGCCGAGGCCCTGGCGGTACAGGGTTTTCAACTTCGCACTGTTGGAGCTGCCGTATTGCGCCAGCGGAATCTGGTCGTTGCCGGCAATCACACACGGCATGCTGGAGGTCCACAGCAACTCTTCCCGCGGCAGCTGGGTATAGGTGAAGGTGTGCAGGTCCTGCAGGAAGGCGACAGTATCCTGCGGGTTGCGGTGTACCGGCGTGATGAACTCCATCAACGCTTCCGAGAAGTCGGTGGTAATACAGGCGTGCGTCAGCGCCGATCCCAGTCCGGCCGGGTGCGGGGTTTGAGCCAGATGGCCCTGGGGATCAATGCGCAGGCTTTCCTTCTCCACCCCGTGGCTGAGCGCAGAAAGTGCTGCCAGACCAAAGGGTTGTCCCAGCTTGGTGATGTACGTCTGTAGTTGTTCCGACAAAACAAGATTCCCGGGAGATGGTGAGGTCAGCCAGCTGTAGAAAGGGGCCTGGAAGGCTACTTCAAACGTTGCCGGTTGAGAGGGCGACTATTGTTTTTCTTTCAGACCAGGTAAACGCAAGTATTGAAAAACAAAGAATAATTTCCCGCTTTTCGTGCCTGCCGACCCATAAAGCCAGCCGGGATTATGCCACAGGACTTTGCCTGTACCGCAATAAGCAATCATGGGTCGTAGAGGGTTTCCTTGAAGCGGTGGATGCGGCGGCGGTCCTGCTTGGTGGGGCGGCCGCCGTATTGGTCGGGGGTGGCATGCTGGGCCTTGCGCTCGGCGGTGAGTTTTTCGCGGGCGGCGATGCTGGCAGGGGTTTCCTCATACAGGCGGGCGGCTTCCGGCGCTCCCCGCCGTTTGTCATCGAGTGCTTTGACGATGACGGTTTTCTCGTCCAGTCCCAGCCGCAACGTCAGCTCAAAGCCCACTTCGAGTTCGCGGCTGCATTTGCAGCGTTCGCCGTTGCAGTGGATCTTGCCACCCTCTATCGCCGTCTTTGCCAGCGAGCGGGTCTTGAAGAAGCGGGCCGCCCACAGCCATTTGTCGATGCGGAGCCGGCCGGGGCTTGGCGCCTTGTCGTCGGGCTGTTTGCTCATGTGGGCATGATTTCCGCAAAGTGAACGATGCCATTGAACTCGGAGGCCGGCCGTACTGCTTGTGTGGTGTCGGGCTGCAGCACCTGTATCAGATGTGGCAGACCTTCAGCCGCCGCCCGTCGCAGCACGTTGAGGCTGTCGTCGATAAACAGGCTGCGGCCGTAATCGACCCCGGTGTGCTGCTGGAACTTGTGCCAGAAGCCGGGGTTTTCCTTCGCCAGCCCGAAGCTGTGCGTGCTGTGGCGTTCGTGCAGCCACTCACCAAGAGTTGAGGCAATCAACTTGAGTTCCAGTACCTTCGGGTGCGCATTGGTGACAAGCAGGCAGCGCTTGCCGTGTGCATGCAGGCAACGCAGGAAATCCACGGCACCGGGGCGGAAGCGTACCTGGTCCTGCACTTCCAGTTTCAATGCCGCCACATCAATGCCGATGGCCTGGCTCCAATAGTCGAGACAATACCAGTTCAAGCTACCGTGCAGAGAATCCGACAATGTCTTCAGCGTGGCGGTGGCCGCCTCGTCGCTGACGCCGTAATGGGCGGCATAGCGGCGCGGCAGATACTCCAGCCAGAAGTAGTTGTCGTAGCGCAGATCGAGCAGCGTGCCGTCCATATCGAGCAGGACGGTATCGATCGCAGACCAATTCACCATAAGGGGGACATTCCTCTCCTATAATGCCGCCATTATAGAGAGTGCCTCCCTGTTGGAGGCTACTTCCTTGCCTCCGTCGCTGTTTCTATCGAGAGTTCTGATGTCCTTCGCCCACCTGTTGCCCGCCGTCATTGCCATCAGCAAGCAGGCCGGCAGTGCCATTCTGGCGGTTTATGGGCAAGACGACTTCAACATCAGCCACAAACAGGACGCTTCCCCGCTCACCGCCGCCGATCTCGCCGCCCACCGGGTGATCGTGGCCGGTCTGCAACAGCTGACACCCGAGGTGGCGGTGCTGTCGGAAGAATCAGCCGCCGTGGCATGGAGTGAACGCCAGCAGTGGAAGCGCTATTGGCTGGTGGACCCGCTCGACGGCACCAAGGAATTCATCAAGCGCAACGGTGAGTTCACCGTCAACATCGCGCTGATCGACAACGGCATGCCCGTGCTCGGGGTGGTGTACGTGCCGGTGCTGCAGTGGTGCTATTCCGGTGCGCGTGGTGAGGGCGCCTGGATCGAGCGCGACGCCACGACGCGGCCAATCAGGGTGTCCCCCATTGTGGATGGGCAGCCGCAACTGCGCGTAGTCGCCAGCCGCAACCATCGCGGTGATGAACTTGATGCGTGGCTCGCACGGGTAGAACAACAGTTTCCGCAAGTGGAGCTGGTCAGCATGGGCAGCTCGCTGAAGATCTGTCTGGTGGCTGAAGGCAAAGCCGATATCTACCCACGACTGGCGCTGACCTCGGAATGGGATACGGCCGCCGCGCAGGCGGTACTTGAGGCGGCAGGTGGCCTGCTGGTTGATTACGACGGCAACGAGTACCGCTACAACCGCAAACAGGATCTGTTGAATCCGTATTTCTATGCGATCGGCGATAGCGCGCAAGGCTTGCCGTTGGCGTTGGGACGCTAGCAATGCCTGCTGCCACCCTATGAAAACCCTGCTCAATATTCTCGCTTTTGGATTCCTCTTCATTGCCTTGGTGATCCCCAACCGTCTGGCCTGGATCACGCCAGGCTCTTTCGTGTTTCTGCCGCTGGAACTGATCGTGTTCAGTTTGCTGCTGCTGGTGCCGGCACGCGCGGGTCATGTGCTGCGCGTCACGCTGGCCCTGATACTCGCCACCGGTCTGGTGTTCAAGCTGGCCGACCTGGTTGCCTACCAGGTGTTCTCGCGGCCTTTCAATCCGGTGTTCGATTTATACCTGCTGGCTGATGGTATGCGGCTGCTGGCTGGCGCCATTGGTCGCTTAGGTGCCCTGCTGGCAGCGTTGTTGCTCGTCGTAGCGCTGGCGCTGGTTTTCCTGCTGGCCTTTAGCGTGCTCGGTCGCATCCGCACCGTGCTGCACCAGCAGCCGCGGCATTCACTGCAAATAAGTGGCGCGCTGCTGGGTCTATGGATAGTGCTGAAGCTGAGCGGCTTTGCCCGCGTCAACACCTACTTCCACGATGAGTTCGTGCAGCATGTCTCCGCGATCTTCAACAGTCTCGACGACATCAGGAACTTCAGTGCCACCGTCAACGATGACCCCTATGCAGCGGCCAGCGGGCAGCAGTTGTTCGACAAGCTGCGTGGCAAGGACGTGTATGTGATCTTCGTTGAATCCTACGGACGCATAGTGCTCGACGATCCGGAATTTGCAGCTGCGGTACAGCCCACTCTGGAACAAGCGGCGTTCCAGTTGCAGATCAACGGCATCGGTGCCCGCAGTGCATTCATTAGGTCGTCGACAGTAGGCGGCATCAGCTGGCTGGCACATGCCACTACGATGTCGGGTCTGTGGATCGACAGCCAATTGCGTTACGACACCTTGATGATGAGTCAACGCCCTACCTTGAATCGGCTGTTCCAACGCGCTGGCTGGCGTACGCTCGCCGTCATGCCTGCGATCAGCATGGTGTGGCCGGAAGCCAAGTACTTTGGCTACGACCACGTGTACGACGCCCACAACTCCGGCTACAACGGCTTGCCGTTCAACTGGGTAACGATGCCGGATCAGTATGTGATGTCTGCACTGCAGGCGCACGAACGCACGCAAGATGAGCGGGCACCGATCATGGCGGAAATCGCATTGATTTCGTCGCATGCACCGTGGACGCCAACTCCCGAGTTGGTGCGCTGGAATGAGGTGGGCGACGGCACCGTCTTCAATGAACAGGCCTTGGCCGGACCGGCGGTAGACGATGTGTGGCAGGACACTGCGCTGATTCGCCAGCAGTATCGCCAGTCGATTGAGTATGTGATCAACAACCTGGCGTCGTACGCGATCCAGTACGGTGATGACAACCTGGTGATGTTGATACTCGGCGATCACCAACCCGCACCGCTCGTCACTGGTGCAATCGACAACGCCGACGTGCCGGTGCACATCATTGCGCGCGATCCTGCTGTGTTCGACGCCATCGCTGATTGGCAGTGGAGTGAAGGTCTGCTGCCTGCCAATGACGCGCCAGTGTGGCGCATGGATACCTTGCGCGATCGCTTCATCGATGCGTTCACATCCAACGCAACTACCAGCGCAACTTCCAGCGCAACTTCCAGCACAACTACCAGCGAGACTGTGAATGGCAACTAACTGGCGCGAAACCCTGGGCCTGTGGCGTTCGCTGGTGATGTACTACGGCGTGCCGGGCCGCTTCTCGCGTATGCGCAAATTCTATGGGCAGTTCATCCATCAGGGCGATCTGTGTTTCGACATCGGTGCCCATGTTGGTAATCGCTTGCGCGTGTGGGATGCACTCGGTGCCCGCATGATTGCGGTAGAGCCACAACCCGCGCTGCTACGCTGCCTTCAGCGTTTGTTCGGCCACAACCCGCGCGTGGTGTTGGTGGCCCAGGCCATTGGCGCCGCGCCCGGCACTGCCACGCTGCACATCAGCACGCGCACGCCAACGGTAACCACGCTGTCGCAGGAGTGGATAGGTAACGTCAAACGTGATGCCTCGTTCAGCAAGGTGGAATGGGATCAGCAAGTCAGCGTGCAGGTGACAACGCTGGATGCGCTGATCGCCGAACATGGCCTGCCGGTGTTCTGCAAGATTGATGTCGAAGGCTTCGAGCTGGAGGTGTTGCGCGGACTTTCACAACCGGTGGCGACGCTGTCGTTCGAATACATCCCGGCGTCGATGGATGTTGCGCTTGGCTGCATAGAAAGGCTGGAGCAACTCGGCCGCTATGAATACAACCAGTCACCGGGCGAAACCCATCAGCTGCAGGCGGAGCGCTGGCTTGATGCCGCTGGCATGCGTGCGGTTTTGCGCGGCATCACCCACCACAGCGGCGATGTCTACGCCAGGCTGTTGCGCTGAACCGCGCCGATTGGGCATAGTGCGCCTTCAACTATTCCAGAGGAAACCCCCATGAAAGTTTTCCAGATGCTCACTGCCTTGTTGTTCAGCACTGTTGCCGTGGTGGCGCAGGCACAAACGCCGGGTTACGGCGCCAACATCACGCTGGCGCAGGCCAAAGTAGTACTGGCCGCAGCTGAAGCCGAAGCAGTGAAACAGAATTTCACGGTAGCAGTCGCGGTGGTGGATACCGCGGGCAACCTGGTGGCGTTCTCGAAAGGCGACAATACCCAGATCGCCAGCGTCAACATTTCACAGGGCAAGGCCTATACAGCGGTTGGTTTCAAACGCCCGACCAAGGCGCTGCAGGATACTATCGCTGCCGGTGGTGTTGGTTTGCGCACCTTGACGCTGGAAGGCGTAGTGGCCGCCGAGGGTGGTGTACCGCTGGTGCTCAACGGCCAGATTGTCGGCGCCATCGGTGTGTCCGGCATGACGTCGGAACAGGACGGCGTTATAGCGGCTGCCGGCGTGGCAGCCTTGAAGTAAGACCGCAAGGGCGACCAGTGCTGCCGGCTATTGCCGGAAGCGGAATCTGAAGGCGTCACCCTGTGACTCTACATGGCCCATGGATGAGCCCGGGAAATGCGCCGTCAGCACCAGTCGTTGGGTGTAGGCACCCAGCGGCCGTCAATACGCTGGGTGTTCCAGCCGCAGTGATCACTGTGCAGGTGGCCGAGTTGCATGGCGCCGAAGCTGCGAGCCTGAAAATCAATCCTGCGGTGCAACGTCCCGCAATTTTATCAGCCACTGGCCGTTCACGCGCACCAGATCGTCAATGCCGCGGCCTGCTGCGGCCATGCGCGGGGACTCACCGGATTTCGCCGGGCCGAACACGGTCTGCCAGTAGGAATGATGGCGTGCATGGTCGGCGTCGACGAATTCGATCCACGAGTCCATCGTCATGTGATACATGGCGCCCGCCGGGTTGCCGGCGGCGGCGCGATCGTCCTGACCTTTCTTGACGCCGACAATCATGGCGCTCAGGGCCGCGTGACCAGTGGTCAATGAGGTAGAGCCGGATTTGAAGGCGCCGTCCTCGGTAAAAACAGCGGCGTAGGCATCGGCATCAAGCGTGTCGAGCGCGCGTGTGTACTTCCACAACAAGGCATGGATGGCTTCGCGGTCTGCTGCCTCATCGGCAACAGCCGGCGGCGTCGAAGACAGCAGCAGTACAGTGGACAGGATCAGCAGCAGTTGGTTCTTCATGGAGTTCGCTCCTTTGTTGTAATTCTTGTTGTAGTTGCAGGCATGCACCCCAAGCATAGCGCTGCCGGCTAAGGCAGCGCCAACACATCAATATGCCCCACCATGCAGGTGCCGGTTGTGGCATGGGCGAGACGGAATTGCTGCCATTGCTGCAGTGCGGCCACATCCAGTTCCGGGTCAACACCGACCGCAGCAGTGATGCCGTTGATCAACTCCTCCACCATGTCGGCTTCCGCCGGGCCGAGTTGCCACGGGCTATGGGCGCTGTGCACGGTAAAACCGGCTTGCTGCAACACTTTCACCAGATAGTCGCCGGAATCCGGGCCGAGCGCGGGACCGGTGCCTTTGTCGCGCCGCTGGTCGCGGTTGAAGGCGGCGAGTACTGCAGCATCGTACGCATGCGGCGGACTCCATGCAGTGGTGCCGTCGTAATTCAACGCAGCGTAAAGGCCGATCGGCCAGCTTTTGCACTGGGCCTGCAAGCGCGCGACCAGCGTGTCCACCAACGCGGCTGACAACAGATCGAACAAGGCCGAAGCCGTGACCAAGCGTGCACCGCCGAGCGGCAGTTCACCGATAACGGCAAGATCATTCTGGTAATCCTCAATGCGGTAGTCGCGGCCGTGGCGTCGCAGGGCTTCGTCCAGCAAGTCGCCATCGCTATCAACCAGACGCCAGACCAATTGTTGTGAGCCGGGTGCCGACAATGCGCGCAGGGTAGAGCCAGTGCCGGCGCCGAGATCCACCACGATCGCCTCATGCGGCGAAATGCTGCCGGCCAGTGGGCCGATGCCGAGCCATTGCTGGGCTTTGTCACGCAGGGTTTTGCCACGCGCGCGCAAGTCGGCGGCTTCGCGCAGGTTGAGCCAGGCTACAGAAAAAACTCCGCTCATGTTTGTCCACCCACCTCAATGATTACGTTGTGCACTGCGTGCACCGCTTGTTCCCATGTGGGCAGCGTTGCGGCCGCAGCGCGTGCACCTTGTTGCAGTTGTTGGCGCAACGCAGTATCGGTCAGCAGGGTGCGCAGCGTTGCCTGCAATGCATCCACGCTGCCGGGTTCCACCAACAGGCCGGCACCGGCTGGCACCACATCCGGCACTGCGCCGGCGCGAGCTGCTACTACCGGCAAACCAAAGGCCAGCGCTTCGGCGAACACCATGCCATAGCCTTCGAACAACGACGGCAATACGAACGCATCAGCGTTACGGTATTCGTCGCGCAAGTCCCGCAGTGCGCCTACGAAGGTAATGCGGTGCCGCAAATCATGTTGTGCTACCAGCGAGTGCAAGTGTGCTGTCCATGCCGGATTAAACTCGCCGCCGCCGACAAAGCGCGCCTGCCACGGCAACTCGCGCAAGCCTGACAATGCGGCAATCAGCACATCATGCGCCTTGCGGCGCGTCAAAGTGGCAACAGTCAGCAGCTGGGGCGTGGTACCGGTGCAGTCGGCGAAGCCGTGGCGATCAGTGCCGGGCAAGGCCACTGTGATGCAGTCTTTGCGTTGGCCGAACTGATTGATGAGTATTTGCGCGGTTCCTGCACTGGTCACCACAATTGCACGCGCGAATGCCAGCGCGCACTGTTCTTGTGCGTGCAGTCGCAGGCTGTCGTCAGCCGAAAGCCCGGTTTCCAGCGCCAATGGGTGGTGGCACAGCGCGATGAAACGCAAGCGGCTCGCATGCACTGCAAGCTCGGCAGCGAGCACACCAAAGGCAAGACCATCGACCAACACCACAGAACTGTCGGGCAGGGACGACAGTAGTGTGGCAGTGGCGGCGCGTGCATGCGCGTCCGGTGCAGGAAATCCCGGGGGCAGCGCGAGGTGGCGGATGTCGAGACCGCGCGCCTGCAAACCAGTCAGCAAACGTCGATCGTAGCCGTAGCCGCCAGTCAACGTGTTGATGTCACCGGGAATCACAAAGAAACATGGAACAGACATCACAGTGGCTCGCTTGCCTCAGTCGGAAGGCGGACGTAACATGCAGCCGCACTTCCTGCCCCAGTTTCTTCTTGATGTCCAAACCCACCGTCACTCGCAAGGCATGCGCCCGAATCCCTACTGAATTCGGGGATTTCCAGCTGTGTTACTACACCAATTCGTTTGACACCAAGGAACACCTGGCGTTCTGCATGGGCGATCTTTCGTCGGCTGATTCGGTGTTGGTGCGTGTGCATTCGGAATGTTTTACCGGTGACGTGATGGGTTCGCGCCGCTGCGATTGCGGCGAGCAATTGAAACGCTCGATGGCGCTGGTGGCAAGTAAAGGTCTCGGTATTGTGTTGTATTTGCGGCAGGAAGGCAGAGGCATTGGTCTGCTGGAAAAATTGCGCGCCTACAATCTGCAGGATCTCGGCTACGACACCGTCGATGCCAACCTGATGCTTGGCCACGAAGCCGACGAGCGCGACTACACGCTGGCGGCCTGCATGCTGGAAGAGCTCGGTGTGAAAGCAGTGCGATTGATGACAAACAACCCTACCAAGATTTCCGCACTGAAAGACCAGGGCATCAACGTAATTGAGCGGGTGCCGTTGGAAATTCCTGCCAATACCGACAATGCCGGCTATCTGCTGACGAAGGTGCAACGCATGGATCACCAATTGGGCTTGAAAACCCCGGCCGCCGCCAACCCCGAACCGCATGAACCTCAATCAACGAATTGAGCAGTGGCTGCAACAAACCCGTAATGCCTTCGCCGGCGGCCAGCATGCCGCTATCCGCCCGCTTGTTACACTCAGTTACGCACAGAGTATCGATGGCAGTCTTACCACCCGTCCCGGCGAAACATTGCGCCTGAGCAGCGACGCTGCCACGCGGCTCACGCATCAACTGCGCAGCCTGCACGACGGCATCCTCGTTGGCATCGGCACTGTATTGGCCGACGACCCACAACTCACCGTGCGTGAATGGCAGGGCATGAATCCACAACCCATCGTACTCGACAGTCGCCTACGCTTGCCCGCCAGTGCGCGTCTGTGCACTGGCAATGGCAAACGCTGCTGGGTGCTGACAGGCAGGCACGATGCAGTGCCGCGCAGCGACTGCGAACTGCTGCCCGTCACCTGCAATGGCAACGGCCATATTGATCTTGTCACTGCATTGCAGCTGCTGCATCAGCGCGGTATTCGTTCGTTGATGGTCGAAGGCGGCGCCTCCGTGCTGACGGCACTGCTGAAGGCGCAACTGGTCGACGCCATTGTGGTGACTATCGCGCCGCGCATTGTGGGTGGTTACAAGGCAGTAGGCGAGCTCGGCCTCTGCGCGGCGCAGCCATTGCCGCAATTAAGCCCCTTGCATAGTCAGCAGCTCGACGATGAATTGATCGTGTGGGGCAATGTGCAATTTGGTGGAGCCGCCGCATGAGTGTGCTTGCCCAACAGTTGTGGTTCACCGCGCCGCAGCAAGTCGAAGTGCGCGAACAGCAATTATCGGCGCCTACTGCTGGCGAAGTGTTGGTGCAGACGCTGTGCTCGGCCATCAGCGCCGGCACCGAGCTGTTGGTCTATCGCGGCCAACTGCCGGCCGACATCAGTCTCGACGCTACACTGGTCAACCTGCAACAAAGTACCGCGTATCCGCTGCAATACGGTTATGCCAGTGTCGGTCGCGTCGTCGCGCTCGGTCGTGAGGTGGATGCAAGCTGGCGTGATGCGCTGGTGTTTGCCTTCCAGCCGCATGCCAGTCACTTCCTCACAACACCTGCAAATCTCATCCGCGTGCCGGATGGCATTGAACCCGAAGCCGCATTGTTTCTTGCCAATATGGAAACCGCCGTCAACCTGGTGCAGGACGGCCAGCCAGCGATCGGCGAAAAAGTGGTTGTACTCGGGCAGGGCATTGTCGGTATGTTGTTGCTGCAGTTGCTCCAACAATTTCCGCTGGCGCAGTTGGCGGCGGTGGATGCGTTGGCAGATCGACGTCAGCGTGCGTTGGCGATTGGCGCCAACCCCGTTGCTGATCCGACCGCAGTCGCCGAGTTGCAACACGCTCTTTCCAATACCGGCGCTGATCTGGTTTACGAAGTCAGCGGCGTACCGGCTGCGCTCAATCTCGCCATCACGCTGAGCGGCTACGCCAGCCGCATCGTCATCGGCAGCTGGTATGGCAACAAGAGTGCCGCCATCGAACTCGGCGGCGCGGCGCATCGTAATCGTCTGCAGCTCATTACCAGTCAGGTCAGCACACTGGCGCCGGCCTTGAGCGGGCGTTGGGACAAGCAGCGTCGCTTCGATGTGGCGTGGCAGATGATCCGCCAGTTAAACCCGCAGCAATGGATCACCCAGCGCGCAGCGCTGACGGATGCGTCCACCCTTTACCAACAAATCCACAACGGCCGCGCCGATCTGCTGCAGGCTGTCTTCACCTATCCAACTTGATCCCGGAGCCACCATGTACACCGTAGCCGTCAGCAAAGACTTCATCGCCAACCACTATCTGATCGGTGGCGATTGGGGTCATGAGAATTTTCCGCACGCCCATCAGTATGTGCTTGAGCTTGCCATCGAGACGCCTGCCCTCGACAAACACGGTTACTGCGTCGACATCGTTGCCATCGAAGCCGCGCTCAACGATGTAGTTACCTACTTCCGCGACAGCATGCTGAATGACAAACCCGAATTCGCCGGCCTCAACCCCAGCATCGAACACTTCAGCCGCATTCTGTGCGAACGCCTGCTGGCGCAGGTGAACCCGCCTGGCACTGGCACGTTCAACATCAAGCTGTGGGAAAACGCGACTTGCTGGGCGGGTTATCGCAAGAGCTTCTGATGATTCCGGCAGGCAGCGAGAGCCCGCCGGTGTGATGCGGCAATCAGCGTTGCTTGCTGCTGGTGGTGTCCATCAATTCCAGCAAACCGTTGACGATGGAATTTTCTGCGCAGCCAGGCTGCAAGCGTGACGACAGCACTTCAAACGTGTTGTAGCCGAACGCCGCATCGTGCGGCACATAGCCTGAATTGGCGGTGCCATTGGTGAGTGTCACCATCATGCTGTGTTTGTACGGCGCTTCGGTTTTGAAACGCGTGGCAATCGGATTGAAAATTTCCGCGTTGACGCCACCGAGATACACATCACCCAGCTGCAACATGCTGAGCAGCATGTTTACCGGCTGACCTTCGGTATAAGTGCCCGGCGTGCCTTCGCGGCCCTGATCAGTGCGCTGGCGGCCGGCACAGGTAATGGTTTGCTGCACACCACTGATCGCGGCCACCGTGCGCGGTTGTTCCAGTCCGCGGTCCAGCACATGCAATACTTCTTCGCCCAGCATCTGTCCCAGCGTCAGCAGCATCTGCCGCTGCTGGTTCATCAGGCGCCTTACATCAGGATTGTTGCGGTCGAGTCCAGTACCGCCGGGCGGCATCGAGTTGCTGATGTCTTCACCGCGTTTGGCGTAATCGGCGATACGGATCTTGCGCAAGTCGTAAGTCTGTTCAAAGAAGATCGGGTTCTGGTCGCCGGCAGCGCCGAGTGACCACACGGCCACTACATCCTCACCAAGAGATTCTTCGATATAACGCGAAGTGGCACCGGGGATATCGCCGCTGACTTCGTCGAGCTGGCCGGCGATAACGCCATGCACGGCGTAGTTGTAGTACACGGCAATCGGCTCGCCTGCTGTCGTTGCAAATGACAACACGGCAACAGTCTTGTCGGACGGCCCCTCGTAGTTGGGGCCTTCACCCCAGCGGCCGGTGGCGGGATTGATGAGATTGCGATTGACGTTGATCCACGACAGGCCGGTGCCCCACGCCATTTGTGCCGGCTGCAGTTTGCTGATTGCACTGCGAACACTCTCCACCACTTTGTCGACATAGTCGGGAGCCTGTTGGCGCGGCACGCTGTGGGTATGCGTTGCCGTCAGCAACATGTGTTCGGGCGCGATACCCAACTCACCGGCAAGCCGTTCACTTACCGACTGCCACAGCGGCGTCGGAATACCGCCGGCATCAAGCGTGATCAGCGCGGCGCGGGTGCCGTCGTTGTCGATCACGATGGCGCGCGCGTAAACGGGATCGTTGACGCCGAGGTATGAGGGCGGCAGTTGTTCTTTGGTGGGAGTTACATCAATGCGGGCAGCACCCACGCGCAAGTCGGCCAGTGCGCTTAGCGGGACCAGTGCCACCGCCAGCGAAACGCAGCACAGCAACTTCTTCATTACAGGTTTCATGTAATTCTCCATTGTTGGTTCACTGCGCCAATGCCTGTTCCAGCAAGCGGCGCATGATGACGTAACCATCGCGGTTGGGATGCACACCGTCGTTGCCGAGTTCACTGCGCAACTCGCCTGCAGCGCCGGCGAGTGCGGTGTGGTAATCGATGTACATCAGGTTCTTCTCTGCTGCGTACTCACGCAGCCAGCTGTTGAGTTCGCTCACGCGCGGTGCCGGCGCTATCGCCGGCGATGTCATTGGTGCCGGCGAGAATGTGAACCGCAGCAGGACGCAGCGCCACCACATCGGCGCGAAAGCGCAGCAGCATCTGCGGTGTGGTCTGGCCACCGATGCCGCGATTGACGTTGTTGTCATTGAAGAGCTCAGCATCGCCAAGCAGCCAGTTCTCGGTGATGGAGTCACCCATGAACACCAATTGCGGGCGGGTGCCGGCCGCTTTGAGGCGCGCATTGTCGGCGTTGAAGCGACACAGCGCCGGCCAGTCGCGGTTGCCCATCTGTCGCAGCGCGCCAAGGTACTGGCGGAATTCCGCAGAACCGGTGAGCTTGCTGCCGTCTTCTGGTGTCAGCGTATGCGGGCGCATGAAGATATCGGTCTGCAGGGCGGCAACCGACTCCGGCATCGTCACTGCCGGTGGGCACGGCTGTTCGACGATGCCCACTGGAATATTGTCGGCAGCTTGTTGTTGTGCGTCAGCCGCTGCAGCCAATGACAGTAGTGTGAATGCGCGGGCGATTCGAACAATGGTTTGCATAGCGTTGTCTCCGGCTTTCATCACGCTGCTTCAGCGACAAGAAAAACTTGCTGCCTTGGTTGGGTCGCCGCTGTCAAAGCGCGCCACTGCCGGATATGGACACAGCGGACGCTCAACATCAGGAAAGGCTTTGCCGGTAGCGAGCACACTGGCAGGTGCCTGCCCTTGTTCCACCCAGTTCTGGATAGTGGTGAGCATGTCGAACTGGTCAGTAGCTTGGCCACCGCCGCAATGCGTCATGCCGGGCACCAGGAACAAACGCGCCCAGTCCTGCGGGCCGGTGTCGCTGCGCGGCAACAACTGCTCATACCAGTTGATCAGCGGGCCGGCCCACATGGCCTGATCCGACAGCCCGTGATACACGATCAGCTTGCTGCCATTTGCGGCGAAGCTGCTGTGCAGGCGGCCGTTAGGATCATTGATGGCGGCAGTCTCGTAAGTAGCAGCAGTGTCGCGATCAAAATCAAAAGCCAGCGGATCAAGATCAGGTTGCGCCGGCGTCATCGCAAACAGGCGCAATGTGTCGCGCCCGAGCGACGCATTGGCTGGCAGGCCATCGCCGTTGCCCAGATGCATGCCGCGCCACGCTGGCAATGCAATGCCGGTGTCATAGAAGGTGCTGCCATAGAGTGACTCGCCGGCAGAATTGCGCGGGCCGCTGACAATGTCTTTCAAGCCGGCAACCTGTTCCGCCGACAAGCACACATTGGACGCAGCAGCACCAGCACCGCACTGCAATTCCGCCGGATCAAACCGGCAAGCCTGGTAATCGTTGATCATGCCGTCCTTGAGGCCGTCGAGATCATCGCAGCTGGCGAGCACGGCAGTGGCCACGTTCTGCAATTGCGCATCAGTGAAGGCCTGCGGATACAACACCTTGCCACTGGCATCGCGTGGCGCAAAACGGTTGACGGTCTGCAGACTCCACACCTGCGTCATCGCCACCCGCGTCAGATTCCACGAAGGATTGCCGGCAACGATGCCATCGAACTCCAGCGGCATGCGTTCGGCCGCCATCATCGCTTCGCGGCCACCGGTGGAGCAGCCCATGAAGTA
>CAISOD010000068.1 GCA_903887045.1 uncultured Gammaproteobacteria bacterium
CTGGTGCGCTATGCCATTGCCGGCTTTGAAACCGCAGCAATCGCCGGGCTTGAGCAGATACTCCTTGTCATCCAGCACCAGCGTAGGCGTTCCGGCGACAATATAGATGAACTCATCCTGCTTCGCATGCGTGTGCAACAAGGCAGAGATTGAGCCAGGTGCCATCTCAGTCAGATTCACACCGAAGTTGGACAAGCCGAAGAAATCCCCCACACGTCGTTTGCTGCGACCTTCCACGAGGGCAGCGTAAGGCGGAGGGTAGATGGTTTTGCGGGTGGAGGCGGGAATATCAGCAGCGGGCAGAGGTATGGTGTTCATGGATTGCTCACATTTGGAGGTGATGTCTGTGAGGCTGTAATTGTTACAACCTCTCCCATGCCTGTATAGCCAGCTTGCGTGTCGTGCACCAGCGATAGCCACCCACCGCACGACTTTGTTGTGTCACGCGGTGACAGGGAATGAGCAGTGCCACCGGGTTGGTGCCGCTGACGTGCAACGCCAGCGGTGGCTGCGGAATTTTCGTCGGCAGCGCGGCCATCACAGTGGCGAGAGACTGCGCCACGTCGTCTTGCCGGCGGTAGATCGCCAAAGGCGAGGTTTTTTTCAGCGCAGCAAGCTGCCCGCTGATGTCATCGTTGTTGTGGATAAACGCAGCGCGGCAAATGCCGCGGGCTGCGCAGTGACATTGTGTTGGAGATAGGTGATCGCGCAGGCGATGCGGTCGTAGTCGGAGCTTGGCATGGCGGCAATTTACCCTGCAGGTGCTGTTTGCACGACCCGGATCTTGCGCAGTTCAGGGTGCCTTGATGGGCAACGAAAAAAAGAAGGTAGTACCAGCATCCTTCTGGGAGACGAAATCAAGCCGGCTCTGGTGTCTCTCGAGAATCTTCTGGCAGATATAAAGTCCAAGCCCGGTGCCTCCCTTGGCGCGGGTTGTAGACGAATCCCGCTGGAAAAACCTGGTGAACAGCTTGTTGCGGTCGGTTTCGGTAATCACTTCGCCAAGGTTGTGCACGCTCACTACCGCTGCGTTGACAGACGAAGACAATGAGATGGAAACGCTTGAGCCTGGATGCGCGAACTTGATCGCATTGGCGAGTATGTTGGTGAATACTTGGAAAATCCGGTCGGGATCCATGTATACCATCAATGGCGTGGCTGGCGGCCGGATTCAAGTTTGTCGACATCCAGAATATCGTTGATGAGCAAGTGCAGCCGGTTGGTATTGTTGAGGGCGACCCGCTGCATCTCACGAATCTTGTCGGCGTCGTCATCCATCAGGCCGCTGGTGAGCAGCCCCTGGCTGCCCTTGATGGCAGTGACCGGCGTGCGCACTTCGTGGCTGACTATCGATATGAACTCCTGCTGTATGCGTTCGTTCTCTTCACGCTGCGTCACGTCTTGTACCAGTCAGATGACGCCGATAACGCCACCATTGCTGTCGATAAGCGGCGTGCTGAACCATTCGCACAAACGCAGCGTGGCATCTTTCCTGCGGTTCTCCATCACCAATTGCATGCTGGCGCGACTCTGCGCCAAATCATCCCACAGCGTTTCCAGCAGGCGCAGCGAGCGGGTTGATGCCACCAGCATTGTCAGCTGGATTCCATTGCACGACATTGCCACGTTGACCCCACTCCAACACCGCCAACGGTGTTTCGCGGAAAAAAACCAAGCCGTTGTTGGAAATTCCGCACGGCTTTTTCATGCTGCATCTCCTCAATGGTGAGGATGATGTTGCGCTCGGTATTCCGGTTGATGCGTATGCAACTGAGCAGCAACATCACCAGCGTAATCGGCAGCATCCATTCCACATAGGAATGGGTGACTGCGTGGCTCAGGAACAACGAACCGGTGATCGGGCCCAACAACAGCAACAGGAATGTCACTGTGAGCTCAAGGCTGGGTGACATCGTGGTAATCGCAAACGATGCGATGCATACCATCATCAGTGCCAGCACCAGCTGCAAAATCATGTCGTCGTAGTCAAACAACATAAAACCTGCACTGCCGGCCACACCCGCCAGAATCTGGCTGCCAAGCCGGAACTGCAGATACCAGGTGGAGAGTCCTGCGGTAACCGTTAGCAGCAGCGTTATCCACACCTGCAATCGCAGCGGACTGACGCGATCGATGAAGACAAAATAGGCGAGCAGTGCGCCGACAATATTGGCGAGCACACTGACGGGAACAGCACTGAAAAGCAGTTCCACCTGACCATGGGTGAGCAGCGCCTTCTTTTCCTCGGTGGCCGCCAAACCTCGCTCCTGAAGTGGTGTGGGCAACTTCACCATTCTGACTCAGCACGGCAGAATTCTGTATTGCACTATAATTTCAATGACCGCCCTTGCCTCCATCCTGGACAAGTTGATGACCACGCTGCAACGCGTTCTGCACGTCGAAGACGATCCCTCGATACGGATGGTGACGAGCGTTGCACTTGAGAAAGTCGGCAACCTGGAAGTGCTCAGCTGTGAAGGCGGCGAACAGGCAATGGCAAAAGCCGTGGCTTTCGATCCGCAGGTACTGTTGCTCGACGTGATGATGCCCGCGAAGGATGGCCCGGCCACGCTGAAGGGGCTTGGCAAGGTCCTCGATCTGCAGGACCGTCTTGCGCTGTTCATGACAGCCAAGGTGCAGCAGAAGGAAATCGAGGAATACCTCAGTCTGGGTGCACTCGCTGTCATCATCAATCCCTTCGATCCGATGACACTGGCACACCAGATCGAGGAACACTGGGTCAGTTTCCAGCAACGTCGCGCCGGCTAATCCGCCCAGCTGCGATCGGTGATGCGGGCCATCAGTGTCTGCCCCACCTGTGATTGCTGTGCCCACTTGAACTTCACATGCTGCAGGAACTTGGTGTTCCACGAGCGGTGGATTTCATTGCGGTCGTGCCAATACAACACAAACTCACTCACCTGCGCTTCCGCAAAGGCCGGATCGATATTGGCCATGCCGAGTACGTCGTAGCAGGCGGGGTCGGGCGCGAAGTCACGCGGGATGGGCCGGGGCGTGGTGTCGTTGGTGAGCGTATGGGTATAGCGTTCCCATTGGCGGCGCACATGGGCGATGAAGCGGCTGTTCCACTCGCTGCCTACGGTACCTTTCTCGCGCCAGTACAACACAAACTCCGGCACCGCCGATTCAATGAATCCCAGACTGATGCCACCGTGCTCAAGAATGCTGACGGCATCGTCGCTCGGCATCCACTCGTTCGACATCGGCGCTTCCAGCACCTTGGCCTGCTGCACGCTGCGTTGCTTCTCCCAGCCACTGATAACCCAGGTGAGGAAGGCGCGCTGCCAGGAATATTCAGTCTTGCCGCGATCCCGCTGATACAGCACGAAGGTAGTAAGTTCGCGGTCGATGAAATCGCGCGGGATGTTGCGCTGCGTGCATTGCTGATACAGCGTTGCATCCGGTTGCCAGTGCGATGGCAGGCGGGTGGCCACCCCGGCGTTGCTGCCGGTTCTGGGCGCAGCAGCTGCCGGTGCAACAGTTGTAGTGGTGCTTGAATGCGAAGTCGCAATAGCGCGCTGACGCGCGGCAGACAATGGTTGATTGATTGCGAACAGCCAGGTGCGCTCTTCGTCCGGTACTGCTTCCACAAGCAACAGTCCAAGTCCCTGCAGACTCTGCTGCACGCGTTTGATGTCTGCCAGGCTCCAGAAAGGCAGCGCAGCCATCAAGGTGTCTTCGGTGATTGCAGCAAAGCGGCGCTCCTGTCGATACAGCGGTGCGTGTTGCAGTAACAGTTCGCTCACCACATGCAGCAGCACCGCTTCTTCCAGCCCGATGGTAGCGGCGAGAGTCGGTGAGATAAGCAGTGGGCGTTCGGGGATCAGCGATGAAGTCATGCCGGTAGTTTACCGCTCGGCGAGCGCCAGCTTCATCTTCTCCCGGTCAAATTCTTTTTCATGATTTGCCAGATAAACGGTTGCAACCCCATTGCCAATGATGTTGGTGATCGCTCGCGCTTCCGACATGAATCGATCAACCCCCAACAACAGTGCAATGCCTTCGAGCGGAATCACATTGAGTGCTGCCATGGTGGAGGCCAAAACAACAAAACCGGAGCCGGTGACACCGGCTGCGCCTTTTGACGTAAGCATCAATACTGCCACCAGGGTGGCTATCTGTTCCCACGACAGTGCCACGTCGTAAACCTGCGTCAAAAACAGCGTGGCCATGGCGAGATAGATGGTGGTGCCGTCGAGATTGAACGAATAGCCGGCTGGTACCACCAGGCCCACGACCGATCTGCTGCAACCGAACTTTTCAAGTTTTTGCATCAGACTCGGCAACGCCGATTCGCTGGAAGAAGTACCGAGTACGATAAGCAGTTCGTTGCGGATGTACTTGAGAAATGACCACAGCTGCACATCGCAGCGGCGCAAGATCCACCAAAGTACCACGAACACGAACAGCGCCATGGTGGTATACACGCATAGCATCAGTTTGCCGAGCGCCAGAATCACCGCGATGCCGTAGCGGCCGATCGCAAATGCCATGCCGCCGAAAGCGCCAAGCGGAGACAGGAACATGACCCAGCGCAACAATATGAACAGCCAATGCATGGCCTTGCCGAGCCACGGCAATACCGCGTGCTTGACGGGCAGCAGGCTTAGTATGGTGCCGAAAACAATCGACACGATCAGTACTTGCAGTGTGACGTTTTCACTCAGCACGCTGAGCCAGGAAAACGCCTCGGCGCGCTGCACGTAGTCGCTGACATCACCTTCCAGCGGCGTGACGCCGCTACCCGGATTCAGCAGGGTTGTTACTGCCACGCCGATAAGCAGCGCAAAGGTGGTGACCACTTCAAAATAGATCAGCGCCTTGAAGCCGATGCGGCCGACCTTTTTCAGATCACCCAGCATGGCGATGCCGAAGGTGATGGTGAGGAAGATCAGCGGAGCAATGAACCACTTGATGATCTGGATGAAGGTGTCGCCGAGGATGCGCGACTTTATACCGAGCTCCGGATCCAAATAGCCGGTGAACGCGCCAGCGACGATTGCCAGCAAAACCCAGAACGTAAGATTACGAAAAATGCTCACCACAGGGCTCCAAGTGCTTCGCTGAGTTTGCTGACGGCGATCACCTGCATGCCGGCAATGTTGTGCCGCGGCGCATTGGCCTTCGGCACGATGGCGCGAGTAAAGCCGTGTTTGGCGGCTTCCTGTAAACGTTCCTGCCCGCTTGGTACCGGACGGATTTCGCCGGCGAGGCCGACTTCACCGAATACCACGAGTTCTCGCGGCAACACTTTGTCCTTGAAGCTCGACACGATGGCGAGCAGCAGCGTGAGATCGGCACTGGTCTCGTTGACTTTGACGCCGCCCACCACGTTGACGAACACGTCCTGGTCGGCCATGAACAAACCGCCGTGGCGATGCAGCACTGCCAGCAGCATGGCCATGCGGTTGTGGTCGAGACCCACTGCAATGCGGCGCGGATTACCGAGCTGCGACCCATCAACCAAGGCCTGGATCTCTACCAGCAACGGCCGTGTGCCTTCCCATAAAACAGTCACCAGCGAGCCCGGAGAAATCTCCTCGGTGCGGGCCAGGAATATGGCCGATGGATTCTTCACTTCCTTCAAGCCGGTTTCGGTCATCGCAAAAATGCCGAGTTCGTTGACAGCGCCGAAGCGGTTCTTGTGGCCGCGCAAGGTGCGGTAACGATTGTCATCGCCATCGAGCATCAGGAAACAATCGATCATGTGTTCGAGCACTTTGGGGCCGGCGAGGTTGCCATCCTTTGTTACGTGGCCAACGAAGAACATTGCGGTGCCGGTCTGCTTGGCGTACTGGATCAGAAAGGCCGCGCATTCACGCACTTGCGACACACTGCCCGGAGCAGAGGGCACATCGGCACTGTGCATCACCTGAATGGAATCGATCACGATTACCTTGGGTTTGTGTTGCTCGGCAACGGCAGTGATTTCATTGATGTTGGTTTCGGCCAGCATCTTCAGTTTGTCGGTTGGCAGCCCGAGCCTTTTGGCGCGCATGCCCACCTGCTGCAGCGATTCTTCGCCGGTGACATACAGCGCTTCCATGTGTTGCGACAGCTGACACATTACCTGCAACAGCAGCGTGCTCTTGCCGGCACCGGGACTGCCGCCTATCAAGACGGCAGAGCCAGGCACCATGCCGCCACCGAGCACGCGATCGAATTCACCCATCGAGGTGGAGAAGCGTGGCTGCTCCTCCAGATTGATGCTCGCCAGTGTCTGTACTGCCGCGGTGGTGCCGGTATAACCGGCGCGCTTGAAATTCTGCGGCGCCGACGGTGCCTTCGACGCGCCAAGGTGGAATTCCTTCAGCGTGTTCCACGCACCACAGGCAATGCACTGGCCCTGCCACTTGCTGTGGTCGGCGCCGCATTCGCTGCAGACATAGGCGGTTTTGGTTTTGGCCATGGTGTTACTGCTTATTTCTCGCCGCTGTGACGCAACACAAAGTCGAGCACCGGGCCGGTCAGGGAATCATCTGCTGAGCCGACTGCGTAGGTTTCCGACATGTGCGAATGGTTTTCCAGATACAGCGTTTCCATCGGCTTGCTGGCGGCGGTCATCGCGTTGGCAAGGAAGGCAAACTGCTGCTTGTACTGGTCGCCGTCGAACTCGGCGTAGGTCGCCAGGATCGGCGCATCGGTGTTGATCAGGTTCGGCAGCGCGTTGCGTTCCGGATACTTGCTGACGTCATCACCGTAGTAGTTGGCCCACAGCGGCGTGTCGCCCAGTGCATAGGAACCTGAGGTAAAGATGGCGCCAGCGACTTCGCTTGCTTTGCCTTGTTTGACGCGATCGGCGAGATAGTCGGCCACGTGCGAAGCGCCGGTGCTCTTGCCCCAGAAAAAGACACGGTTCGGATCGCCGCCGTACTGGGCGATGGTGGCTTTCACCCAAGCCATTACTGCATTGAGGTCTTCAATGCCACCAGGCCATTGGGTGGCCGGTGCATAACGATAGTTGATGTTGACGCCAACCAGACCTTTTGACGCGATCCAGTAGGGGATGTTGTCGTAGAACGGCGAAGTGGCTGAACTCTTGCCACCACCACCGAAG
>CAISOD010000069.1 GCA_903887045.1 uncultured Gammaproteobacteria bacterium
GTCTGAAAACACGCCCGCATGGTTCCTGGCCTTAAGTCGACCGCAAACCCGCATGGTTACTTGGTTGGCACACGAAATGCATAGTCCTTTCGTATTAGCTCCAAACAATGATCCATACCTTGAACCTACGGATGACTGCCATGACCGACAAGCCGCAAGCCCGCCACAGCGCCGATCACCCCTCACACGAGCAAGGTGCTCCCGCACGCCCCCAGCGCCGTTCCATGCTCAAAGCTGGCGCCTCCTCCGTCGCCCTGGCAGGCGTCGCTTCCCAGGCCGGCGCAGTCCTGCTGCCCAGCCCGCCCACCACGCCGTTCCTGGAATCCATGCCCGTCGTGCCGGAGCTGCCCGAATCGGCCGCCCCGGGTGCCGTCGGCGCGAATCCTTCCTTCGCAGCCAACCGCCCCACGCTCACTCCGAACCGCGCCATCAACCCCGCCACCGGCATGCCCTTCGAAGGCCGCGGCGACGCTCACCAGTACCGCTCCATCACGGGTGAGCCGGTCAAGTACTACGTGCAGCGCTACGGCGCCGTGCCGCCCGTCTCGATCCACCCCCAGCTGCCCCTGCAGGTCAACTTCTGGGGTGCCAACCTGGGCGGCGCCGACCTCACCGTCGACAAGCCCATGTCGCCCACGCCCACCATCGTGAGCCGCTACGACCAGCCCATCCTGGTTCGCCGCATCAACAACATCCCCACTGGCGTGCCCAGCGGCGGATTCGGCAAGAACTCCATCAGCATGCACCTGCACAACTTCCACACCGGTCCCGACAGCGACGGTGGACCGTGCGACCCCGCACTCGGCGCTCTGGCCGAGAACCCCCTCACCCAGGGCCGCTTCTTCTTCCCCGGCCAGTACTTCGACCACTACTACTCCATGCGCCGTGCCGGCTTCGCCACCGACCCGCTGCGCAAGGGCGACATCCGCGAGTCACTGGGCACCCTCTGGTACCACGACCACCGCGAAGCCCACACCGCCGAGAACGTCTACAAGGGGCTCGCCGGCATGCACATTATCTTCAACGAGTACGACACCGGCGACGAGAACACCGGCTTCAAGCTTCCCAGCTACCCCAAGTACGACATCCCAATCAACTTCATCGATCTGGCCATCGACCCGGCCAGCGGCCAGGCCACCGTCGACCTGCTCAACACCGACGGCCACCTGGGCGACAAGTACCTGGTCAACGGCAAGATCCAGCCGTTCTTCAATGTCGAAAAGCGCCGCTATCGCTTTCGTCTGCTCGACAAGGGCCCGTCGCGCGTTTACCAGATCTACCTGACCAACCCCGATAACCCCGCCCAGTCGATCCCTTACTGGCGCATCAGCAACGACGGCAACCTCTACGAAAAGCCCCTGCTCACCACCAATGTGAAGCTGCAGCCGGCTGAGCGCGCCGACATCATCGTCGACTTCAACAAGCTCACCGCTCCCGGCGGCCCGGCTGCCGGTGCCACCCGTCTGTGGCTGGAAAACCGCCTGGTGCAAACCGACCCGGCCAAACCCACCACCACGGTCGCGGCTGCAGGCAACCGCACCAACGTGCTGGTCGAGTTCCGCCTGGGCGCAGTCACCCCCGACAACAGCCGCGACCCGGCGCTGATCACCAGCTTCGCACCGATCACCCTGCCCCCGCTCAAGGTGCCCACCGTCACCCGCACCTTCAAGTTCGGCAAGGGCCAAGGCGGCTGGAACGTCAACGGCAAGATCATCGACTGCTCCAGGGTGAACTTCACCATGAAGCGCGGGCGCCCCGAGCGCTGGATCTTCGAGACCGGTGGCGGCTGGGCTCACCCCATCCACAACCACTTCGTGGAAGGTCGCATCGTGCGGCGCAACGGCGTGGCCATCGGACCCGGCCACTATGAGTACTGCCGCAAGGACGTCGTTCCGCTCTACCCGGGCGACGTCGTTGAGTACTGGGTCACAGCCACCGACTACGTGGGCGTCTATCCGATCCACTGTCACAACGTCGTCCACGAAGACGCCGGAATGATGGTGATGTTCCGGGTCGACGACATCGGCGACACCATCGCCGTGCCCTGATCGTCAGCCATTGAATCGGCACGCCTGTCTGATCACCCCCTTCAACGGGAACGTCAGGCAGGCGGCGCCAGGCTCTTTGAAAAAAATCACGGACACCGTGTGAAATCTGTCTTGAACACCTGCGTTACATCTGGCGGCACTGGTGCGGCAATGCAGCATAAGCTCAGGAAGGAATTGCCCGGAAACCCGCATGGATGCTTGGTTGGCACGGTCCTCGCAGTATCCGAAGCGTTAATCACA
>CAISOD010000070.1 GCA_903887045.1 uncultured Gammaproteobacteria bacterium
GGATTTCCTTCAAGGTTCTCAATACATGTACTTGCCAGGGCGGCAGTTGCAAACCAAAGGTACGCTCAAGTGAAGAACAATCGAGCCGCGAATTGGCCGGCCGTGCAGCAGGCGTTGGATAGTCGGCAGTGGTGATGGCCACAATGTTGGCAGCATCCACCTTCAGCGGCGCCCCCAACCGGCGCGCCTCGCCAATCACAAAACTCGCATAGCCGTGCCACGAGGTTTCCCCCGCCGCCGCGCAGTGATACACCCCACGCAGGCCCGCATTACCCCACATCTGCTTCAATACCTGGGCAGCCACGTCTGCCAGCAATTCAGCCGATGTCGGCGCGCCCACCTGATCGCCCACCACCCGCAACGAATCGCGTTCGTCCGCCAAGCGCAGCATGGTCTTCATGAAGTTGGCACCGCGCGCGGCATACACCCAACTGGTGCGCAGGATCACCGCCTGCCCACCGGCCGCTAACACCGCTTCGTCGCCCGCCAGCTTGCTGCGGCCATAAGCAGAAAGCGGCCCGGTGGCATCGGTTTCCACATACACGCCCGGTTTGTTGCCGGCGTAGACGTAGTCGGACGAATAATGAATGAACGGAATGCCGGCCATGGCAGCTGCAGCAGCCATGGCAGCGGGTGCCGTAGCATTGATGGCAAACGCCAGCTCACGCTCCTGCTCGGCTCTATCAACGGCGGTGTAGGCAGCGGCATTGATGATAGCTCGCGGGCGCTGCGCAGCAATCAGTGCCGAGATTGCTGCCGGCGAAGCCAAATCCACCGCTGCCCGATCAAGCGCCACCACAGCCCCCAACACAGCCAAGCTGCGTTGCAGTTCCCAGCCCACCTGACCATTGCCACCGAATACCAGAATCACGCCAGCCATCAGGCACGTCCGGCGTAGTTGGCGGTGACCCAATCGCGATAGCCACCGCTGGTAACGTTTTCCACCCAGCCTTGGTTCTGCAGATACCACGCCACTGTTTTGCTCAGGCCCGTCTCGAAGGTTTCCTGCGGACGCCAGCCCAGCTCGCGTTCGATCTTGCGGGCATCGATCGCGTAGCGGCGGTCGTGACCGGGGCGGTCTTTGACGTAGGTCAGCAGGCGCTCGTAGGGGCCGGCCGGGTCGGGCCGCATCTCATCCAGCAAAGCGCAAATGGTTTTGACGATGACGATATTCGGCATCTCGTTCCAGCCACCGATGTTGTAGGTCTCACCCACCCTGCCGCCCTGCAGCACCGCCCGAATGGCAGCGCAGTGGTCGCCCACATAGAGCCAATCGCGCACGTTCATGCCATCGCCGTCGATTGGCAACGGCTTGCCTTGCAGCGCGTTGTAGATCATCAGCGGAATCAGCTTCTCCGGAAACTGATACGGCCCATAGTTGTTGGAGCAGTTGGTCGTAAGCACCGGCAGGCCATACGTGTGATGCCACGCACGCACCAGATGGTCCGACGCCGCCTTGCTAGCCGAATACGGACTGTTCGGTTCGTAGGGATTGGTTTCGGCAAAGGCCGGCGCATCTGGGCTCAGGGAACCGGAGACCTCATCAGTGGATACGTGCAGGAAACGGAAAGCTTCACGCTCGGCAGCCGGCAACGCAGCCCAGTAACCGCGAACGGCATCCAGCAAACGGAAGCTGCCCATCACGTTGGTCTGAATGAACTCGCCAGGGCCGTGGATGGAACGATCTACGTGTGATTCAGCAGCAAAATTGACTACGGCACGCGGGCGGTACTCAGTCAACAATTTGGCCAAAAGATCAGAGTCGCCGATATCGCCATGAACGAAACGATAACGCGAATCACCGGCAACGGCCCGCAATGTATGCGAATTACCAGCATAGGTGAGTTTGTCGAGATTGATAACCGGCTCTGGCGAAACAGCAAGCCAGTCGAGAATAAAATTGGCACCGATGAAGCCGGCACCGCCTGTTGCTAACAGCACTGGCAAATACCCTGGAAAAAATGCAACACATGATTGAACGCTACAACACCAAAGAGCGAAGATCAAACTAGACAGACAACAATACAAATACGCAAAGCTTGGCATTTAGCGACCTAACAAACTCCTTGAACTGACAGAAGAATCCCACTTGATGTGTCCACGTTAAATCAATTTCGCTGATACAGGTCGTCCAGGCGCACAATATCGTCTTCGCCCAAATAGCTGCCAGATTGCACCTCTATCAAATGCAGTGGCGTCGTGCATTTGTTTTCCAATCTATGTTTTTCGCCGATTGGTATGTATACCGATTCATTTACCTTCCTCAAGTTGGATGTATCACCTACTCGGACGGTAGCTTCTCCCTGTACCACCACCCAATGCTCTGCCCGGTAATGATGCAACTGCAGTGACAGTTTTCCACCCGGCGTCACCATCAGCCGCTTCACCTGAAAGCCTTCTCCGCTGTCGACACTTTCA
>CAISOD010000071.1 GCA_903887045.1 uncultured Gammaproteobacteria bacterium
GCCAATACCGGCACCCAGTCCGCTGATGATGAAGGTAGCGGACCAGGTCATTGCCTCTGTGGCATACAGTGCAGGAGCACGGCGGGTGGTAAGCAGCGTTAGCGAAGTCAGCGCTGGTGCCACGGCAAAACCACCGACAAACGCCACCATGACAAACACCGGCAACGCCGGTACCAGTGCATGCAGCACAAAGGGCAACACAAGGAAGCCCAGTGCGATCGCATACTGTTGCTCCACACTGCGACAATGCCAGGTGCCGTACAAAGCGCCGCCAATCGCACTGCCGAAACCGTTCAATGCAATCAGCAAGCCCGCCCACACGGGTGCTGCAATCGCCAGCGCATAGGCCGGGTAGCCAACTTCCAGCAGACCAAGACAAAACGTCAGTCCGAAGCCGAGCACGAAATAAACGATCAGACGGACGTCACGCAGCGGCCCCAGCCAGTGCCGTACGGCACCCTCCCCCTGCTGCCAATAGCGCAGCGACGGCGACCGCAGGAACAGCACAAACGCCACGAAATTGGCCGCAATTGCCACCAGCAACGCAGTACTGGTGGACGTGGCTGACGCCAACAGCCCCATCGATGCCGGGCCCAGCGTGAAGTTGAGTTCAGTCATCACCGAGTCAAGCGAATACGCCATGCGGCGCTCGCCTTCATCACTGAAACGGTGGCGCCACAAGGTGCGCGTGATGATGGTGATAGGCGGTGGCAACAGACCGGCAACACCAGCTGCTGCAACAACAGCACCAAAGCCCCACTGCTGCCGCGCTGCCAGCCAGATGCCAAGCAGGGCCAGCGGCTGCAGCCAGCCGGTAAGCAAGAGCGGCAGCCGCGGGCCGATGCGGTCAATCGAACGCCCGAGCACCGGCGCCACCACAGCCATGGCGATGAAGTAGACACCTACCACGGTGCCAGCCCGCGCGAAATCACCCAGGGTCTCCCGCAGGTACAAGGTCAGCGCCAGTGCCGTCATGCTCACCGGCATGCGCGCAAAGGCAGCAACGGCAAACAGCACCGCCACATCGGGCAGCCGCAGGAGTTCGATATAGGGTTGGTAGAAGCGTTTCATGGTCGAACAGCAAAAGCCCCGGGACGAGCGGAGTCTTTTCAAGGGGGGACGACTGATTATAGCGGGGCAGTACTGCCAACCGGTGTGATGGCCCACACCGCCTGCGCTAGAAGGTATAGCGCACGCCTACCCAGCCAGCACGCGGCGCGCCGGCGCCAACAAACACCGGCGAGCGATTGGCCAGGCCCGGCAACACTTCGGTGGGGTCTTCGCCCAGCAGGCCGAAGTTGACGTACTCCTTGTCGAGCGCGTTGGTAACGCGGGCAAACAGCGTCAGGTTGTCGAGCGGGACATAGCTAGCGCGCAGGTTGAGCTGGGTATAGCCGTCGAGGCTGCCGAGGTGATTGGCTTCGTCGCCGCGTAGCAGCTGGCTCGAGTTGTAGAACACATCAGCGCCGAGGGTAATGGTTGGCGTCAAATGGTAATCACCACCGAGCTTGAACACGTTCTGCGGAATGCCGGGCATGCGGTTGCCGGCTTTCACCTTCACTTCACCGTCGGCATTGGCATCGGGATGCAGCGGACTCAGTACCATGAAGTCATCGTCGAAGGTGGCCTTGATGTGTGAAAAACTCGCGTACCAGTCGAGTGCAGCAAAGTTGCCAGTGAAGCTGGTTTCAAATCCGGTCCGCAGGATGGCATCGATGTTGGCAAACAGACCAGTAGCGCGACCAGTGGTCTGGAACAGGATGTCGTCGCGGCTCTGCGCGGCGTACAGATTGAGCTGGTAACGCACGTTGTTGTTGAGGCTGTCCAAGCTGCCGCGGACACCGGCTTCCCAGGTGGACGTTACCACTTCATTGAGCGGTGGATCGGCCAGAAAGGCGTTCGGCAAGCGGCATTCGAATTCGATGTCATCCGGGTCTTCGCCCCGTTGTTCGGCAAACTTTTGCGCCAGTTCGAACACGCCCTCGTTGCAGGCGAGCTCGATCGGAGTCGGTACCCGGCTCGACTGGCTCCACGAGCCGTAATAAGTGGTGTCACCGGTATTGAAGGTCAATCCGAGCGACGGATTGAAACGGGTGAAGTTGTGATCGCCGTTCAGCTCGGGACGCTCGCCAGACTGATCACGCAGGGTGACATCGGTATCGTGGTAACGGCCGGCGATTGTCAGTGCCAGCGCTTCACTCAAGTCGAACGTGCCCGACAAATACCAGCTCAGGCTGCGCTGCGCAGTAGCCACTGACGTAGCAGCTTCATCGACAAAACTACCGGTACCGAGCCCTTGCGTGCTGCGCGTCAGCGGGTCCAGCCCGGACAGTTCCAGCACGGAATCGAAGGTCGAATCCCCACGGAAATAATTGACGCCGCCAACCAATTGCACCGGCATCGAGGCCAGCGTGCCATCCCAGTCGGCCTGGCCGCCGAGACCACGGCTTTCCTGCTTGCGGGCACTGATGTTGTTGATGGCTTCGTCGCTCAACACGCCGCTGCCGCTCAGCTCGCCACTGATGTCTTCCAGTTCGTAGTCGCCTGCATCAAGACCCAACGCTTGGGCGCGGTCTTCGATGAAGTTTTCGAGATCGACAAACGAGCGGATGCCGGCCTGATCGCCTTCGCAAATCTCCTCAAGCTCAATGTCGAGATCGTCCTGCAGGGCGTCTTCAATAGCATCAGGTTCTTCGAACAATGCACGTGCGCCGCCGGCGAATTGACACAATTCGAATTCAGACGCATCGCCGTTGAAGCTGCGGGTGTTGTTTTCACGCCAGTAGCCAGTACCGGACAGCCGCAGACCATTGGCCAGTTGGTGACTGCCTTCGAACGACAGCATCGACATGTCATTGGCGGTAATGTCAGGGGCAGTGAATACTGCACTGCGATCAATGTCGAGCAGACCCACCGGCAGCGCACCGTTGCCGATGAGATCGCTATCGCCTTGCTGGGCGACCAACTCCATGCTGGAACGGTCGCCATCACGCCAGGCTACGCTGCCGTAGAAATTGGTGGCAGCGGAATCGGAAAGATCGCGCCAGCCGTCTTCGGCAAAATGACTGCCATTGACGTAATAAGCCCACGCGCCGTTGTTGCCGCCGCTTTCCGCCGTGTAATTCTGACGACCCCACGAGCCACCGAGTACTTCGACTGAATTACGGTCGAAGCTGAAACCGTTCTTCATGCGCAGCGCCAACGCACCACCCAGCGTGTTGAGGCCGTACACCGGATTGGAACCACCGAGCAGGTCAACGCTGGCAATAGCCGATTCCGGCAGCAGATCCCAGTTCACCGCATCGCCGAGAGGCTCGTTCACACGTACGCCGTTCTGGTACACCGACAAGCCCTGCGGCAAGCCCAACAGCGGCGATGCGGTGAAACCACGGAAGCGCAGATCAGCCTGCAGTGGATTGCCCTGTGCCGAGTTGAGATTGACCGAGGCAAGTTGGCGGTTCAGCTGCTCGGTCAGATCAAGACTCTGGCCGGCCTGCAGGTCGGCTGCAGTCACGCGCTGGACCGCATACGGCACTTTGGTGAGGTTCTGGGTGGCAGCAGTGCCAGGGGCAATACTGATGACGATGACTTCAGGTGCGTCCGTTTGCGCCCATGCAGCGGTGCCAGGCAGCCAGGCAGCACTGCTGAGGGCAAGCCAGAGAGGACGAATGGGATGGCAAAGTGCGGTACAGCGAAGCATAGGACTTACTCTGGATATTCTGGTGTGGAACTGCGCGCGATGCTAAAGAGCTGACGCCATCGTTGGCAGGGAAACGCTCACGCCGATGCGGGAAAAATTCCCGCCAGAGACCAAAATCGGACATTGGGCTGAATGTGTAACTGCCTATACAGAAGCCAGCCCCTTGCTGATCGCCAGTCGCACCAATTCCGCCGTGGTGCTCACCTGCAGTTTGTCCTTGATAGTCGTCAGATTGTTGGCCACTGTTTTGGCGCTTATCGACAGCTTGCCGGCAATGTCCTCGACTGAACGGGCTTCGGCGAACAAGCAGAGAATTTCGAACTCACGCGGTGACAGCGCTGTCATGCCCACCACTTCGGTGCGACCGTTACGCGTCAGCATCGTCTGCGCCAATTCAGCATCAATGTAACGCTGACCAGCGGCAATCTTGCGCACGGCATTCACCAGCACTTCGGGTGAACTGTTCTTGCTGATGTAGCCGGCAGCTCCTGCCTGCAGCGTGTGATCTATCAAGGCTGGCGTCTCGTGCATGGTGCAGATCAGGATGCGGCACTCAGGCCATTGGGCCCGCAGCCGCGTCAAGGTTTCACGCCCGCCGATACCGGGCATCGTCAGATCGAGGATCACCATGTCGGGCTTTACCGACGGAAACAACTCCAGTGCTTCCTCGCCACTGCCGGCTTCGGCTACGACTTCAATATCCGGCAGATTCTCCAGCAGAAAGCGGTAACCGGCGCGGGCGACCACATGGTCGTCCACCAGCATCACGCGGGTTGGTGTCTTTGCCATGTCACTGTGCTCCATTGTCATTCAGCCGAACCTGGTTCGCATGCCTGTTGTTGCCTGCAAAAGTGCGCGGAAAATTGATGGTGATCCGCACACCTTCACCCTCTTTGGTGGCTACTGCCATGTGGCCGCCCAGCGCCTGGCAGCGTTCGCGCATCACGGTCAGACCGATGCCGGGGCGTTTATGGCGTGGATCGAAACCATTACCGTCATCACTGACCAGGATGCGAAAATCCTGTTGCGCCTGCATCAATACCAGAGCCTTCCGTGCGGCAGCATAACGGGCAATATTGGTCAGTCCCTCCTGCACGATGCGGTAGACGTGGATCTGCAGTTCGGGTGGTACCTCTGCGAATTCCGGTGCCACGTGCAACACGCATTCGCAACCTTGGTGGGTCTGGTTCCACTGCTGCACCATCAGTTGCAGCGCTGCTACCAAACCAAGCTCATCCAACAGTGCCGGCCGCAAACGGCCCAGCATTTCCCTTACGTGACCACTCATGGTGGCCGCAATGGCGCCGATTTTTTCGGCTCCCTGCCGCAGTGGCGATTCCGGGTTTTGCGTGCGCTGCTGCAACGACCACGCAATGGCCTTGATCGCGCTGAGTGCCTGCCCCATTTCGTCGTGCAGTTCGCGCGCAAGATTGCGACGTTCATCTTCCTGGATCTGCAGCGACAGTGACGCCAGCCGTTCGTTCTCGGCCTTGCTCTGGCGCAGCACGGTGGTCATGCGGTTGAGTTTTTCGACGATATTGCGCAGCTCCGGCAGGCTGGCTGCCGGCACGTGGCCGCTGAAATCACCCTGTTCGGCGTGATCAAGGCTGTCGACGATCTGCTTCACCGGCCTGAGCCAGCGACCTATCGTTACGTACAGGATGCCGTTGAGCATCAGCAGTACCAGGCCGAGTACTGCCAGGAAGTCTCTGCTCTCTTGCCAGACTTCGCCGATCTCGGCGGCGGCATTGCTGCGAATGAGTACGCTATCGTTGGCGTCCAATCTCCGCTGGCGTACCACTGCCGGTACCTGCACCAGTTTGGCGAACCATGCCGGTGCCAGCGCATCTGTCACACCGGGCACCACTGGCGGTACCACGGCATCATCGGCAACGAGGCGTATATCGAGGTGACGCACGGCTTCCATTGCCTGCAGTCGGTTCAACAACAAGGCCCGCTCGCTGGTATTCACCTCATCGACCGAACCGAGCATGGTATCGACCAGCTGGAATGCCAGTTCGCTGGCCGCTGCCAGTTCATCGCTGACCCGCTTGCGCGCCTGCGTGACCTGGAACGCCATGCCGAACAACATGCCTACCAGCACCAGCATGCTGCTGAGCAGGATCAGGCGGGAGCGCAAACTCATCAGTAATATCAGCCCTGGGTGATCTGGACGGCGAGTTCACCAAGACGATCAATGGCAAGCACGATGCGATCACCCGCGACTACCGGGCCGACGCCGGCCGGCGTGCCGGTGAAGATCAGATCGCCTTGCTTCAGCGTGTACAGCTTCGACAGCTCGCAAATGATTTCGTGGTTCTTCCAGATCAATTCGCCGAAGTCGGCGTTTTGCTTAAGCTCACCGTTTACCCACAGTTTGATAGGGCCACTGTCGAAGTGCCCGCTTTGCGCCACCGGTACGATGGGAGAAACCGGAGCAGAGAAATCAAAGGCCTTGCCAGTGTCCCACGGATGGCCTCTGTGGCCGGCAGCGGTTTGCAGATCGCGCCGCGTCATGTCGAGGCCGAGCGCGTAGCCGAAGACGTGCTCCATCGCCTGCTCCGGCGCAATAGTGGCACCACCCTTGCCGATCGCCATCACCAACTCGCCTTCGTAATGCAGGTTGTTGGTACCGGGCGGGTACGGCACGCGGCCGTCGGTAACTATCGCATCGGACGGTTTCAGGAAAAAGCACACCGCATCCCGCGCCGGCTGCGATCCCATTTCAATGATATGGGCTGCATAGTTCTTGCCGACACAGTACACGCGGTTCACCGGGAACTGCGCATCGCTGCCTATGATCGCAAGAGCTGGTTGCGGGCGGGGAGAAAAAACGTAGGTCATAAGGGAATCCCGTGTTGAAATCGTGGTCTATGCATAGGAGCCCGTGATCAACCCCCGCAGAACATTATCGGGGCTATCCAGAAACTCCCTCAAGGAGGATACGCATGAACACCGGCACGCTGAAGCATCTGATGCAGAAGTTATCCAGTTTCGGACTGGAAACCCTTGAGCTGTTCAAACCACGGCAAAGGCAGGATTTTGCCTCTCACATCCAAAGCCTGTGCCAGAGCCTGCTGGGGCTGCAAGGCGAAGCAGCGTCGATCGCGATTGCCGATGCCATTATCCGCAGCTACCAAAACGCCTCTGCCGAGGAAAAAACCGCCTTTTTCAACTATTTGCATGACGGCCTTGCCGCCGACCAAAGCAAGGTCAACGCGGCAATCGCCGCCTGGCAGCAGTTGCCCGGCCAGGCCGCGCTGCAAAAACTGGCGGGGGCCTGTGTCAGTCCCCGTTTGCAACTACTGCGCACACTCAATACTGCACCGGGCGGCACCATGGCGCTGATCGCGTTGCGGGAAGACCTGTTGAAACTGGCGGTGCCTGACGCCGTGCGCAGTGTGCTCGACCACGACTTCGTGCAGTTGTTCCTCGGCTGGTTCAACCGCGGATTCCTGCAATTGCGTCGCATCGACTGGCAAACACCGGCACTGATCCTGGAGAAACTGATCGAGTACGAATCGGTACACGAGATCAAGGGCTGGCCCGACCTGCGGCGCCGACTGCAGCAGGACCGCCGCTGTTATGGCTTCTTCCATCCGGCAATTCCCGATGTGCCGCTGATCTTCGTTGAAGTGGCACTGACGCACGGCATCAGCGACAACATCCGCGTGTTGCTGCAGCCGGCCGACGACCACAACATCCCGCACCCGTTCGACACTGCAGTGTTCTACTCGATCAATAACTGCCTGCTGGGCCTGCGCGGCGTGTCCTTCGGCAACTTCCTCATCAAACAGGTGGTCGAGGATCTTGGTCTCTCGAATCCGGAGATCAAACAGTACGTGACATTGTCGCCGGTCCCCGGCTTCATGAAGTGGCTGGGCAGCAAACCCGACTGCCTGCAGCTCTGTACGCCGGCCGAACAGCAAGCAGTGGCCACAATGCTGCAACAACCGTTGAGGGAAGGCAGCCTGCGTTACCAGCCGCTGCTGGCGCAGTTGCTGCCGAAGCTGTGCGCGCACTATTTGTTGAACGCCAAGAGCCGCCAGAAGCCGCTGGATGCCGTGGCCCGCTTTCACCTCGGCAACGGCGCCCGGCTGGAACGCCTCAACTGGCTGGCCGACACGTCGGCGAATGGCCTGCAGCAAAGCGCCGGCCTGATGGTGAACTACGTGTACGACAAGGATGCCTTGGCGCGTAATCACGAAGCCTATGAACAGCGCAATGAAGTGAGCGCGTCGGCAGCCGTACGCAAACTGATCACCACCGCAAAATCCCTACAGCAGGAAACCCGATGAAAAAACTTTACCTCATACTTCTGTGCAGCATGACATTCAATGCCGCAATGGCAGCACCGGAAGACGATGTGCGCGCCGCTGGCCAAGCGTGGGTAAGCGGTATCAGCAAGGGTGACCCAGACTACATGGTGTTACTGTACGCCGACGACGCCATTCTGCATGGCACCGTGTCACCGGTGGTGCGTGAAGGGCATGCGCTGATCCGCGAATACTTTGCGGCACTCAGCTCGCCGCCAACGATGAGCTTTGTGGAACCGCAACATATCCGCGTCTATGGCGACGTGGCGGTAAATACCGGTAACTATGAAACGAAAATAGGCGAGAATCCGCCGGTGAAGCTGCGTTACAGTTTCGTGTACCACAAGGTGGGTGATGTATGGCTGATCGTCGACCATCATTCCTCAAGAATGCCTGAATAACGCAACAATCATTACAACACGAACCATTACAACAAGAACGTCATCAACCGTCAGCTCCAAAACCTTCAGAGGAACACCGTATGTTTCGCAAAGAATGGGTTTGTGCATTTTCCACCGTAGTCCTGCTCGCCGGCTGTTCCGGCGAAACACCGCCAGCCGACAGTGCGCCAGCTGCCGCCACTCGGGTCGCCGCTGTTGGCGCCCTGGCCGGTGCTGGTGCCGTGCTCAACATCGACAGCATCAGTTCAATCACGTATTCCGGCAGCGCCTGGCGCATCCGCAATGGCTTTCGGCAAACCCCCAGCGCCAGTCCGCCATGGCCAAGTCGCGACAACATTACCAACTACACCCGTACGCTTGATCTGACCAACACTTCGGCACCGGTCTCCGTTGCCCGCGGTGAGACTTTCGCGCAGAACATGTTCTTCAACCCTGCTGTTGCCGGCACTTACACGCAGAACATCGCGGCCACCCAGACTGGCTGGGGTCAGCAATTGGAAGTCTGGCTGACACCGTGGGGATTTGTGAAAGGTGCGATACAGAACAACGCTACCGAAGCCCCGGCAACGCTGGATGGCGCTGCAGTCACCGCTGTTACTTGGCAGTCTCCCACCACGCAGTTGTCACCCGGCGGCCTGCAGTACACCGTTACCGGATACATCAATGCCGACAATCTCGTCCAGCGCGTTGAAACCAGAGTGGACGACGCGTTCATGGGCGACATGCTGGTCGCAAACGTATACAGCAACTACCGCGATTTCGGTGGCGTGATGGCGCCTGCCACAATCGAGCAAGAACGCGCTGGCGGTGGTGTGTTTGGTGTGACTGTCGAAGCCGCTGCAATCAACCCGGCCAACCTGGCGGAACTGACCATGATCCCGCCACCACCGGCTCCTCCCGCGGGTGGCGGCGCACCGCCCGCTGCTGCACCCACCGAGCTATCGGTGCAGATTGCCGACGGTGTGTACTGGATCAAGACCGGTTACACCTCACTGGCAGTGGACTTCACCGACTATGTGGCCGTATTCGAAGCCGGCGGCTCTGAAGCGATAGGCGAGCAGATTCTCGCCGAAGTGAAGCGCCTGTTCCCCGGCAAGGAAATCCGTTACCTGATCAATACGCATCCACATTCGGACCACACCGCCGGCATGGTGCCGTTCGTACGTGAAGGCGCCACCATCATCACCCACGCCAACAACGTCGACCATCTCAACATGGCACTCAGCACACCGCGCACCTTGCTGGGCCAGCCGACGCTGACGCCGAAGTTCGAAGCGGTCAATGACATGTATGTGCTGGAAAACGCCGACCATCGCATCGAGCTGCACTACATTGCCAACGAACACAGCGATGGCACCATCGTGGGCTTTCTGCCGAAGGAACGCGTGCTGATCCAGGCTGACTTCACGCTGCCGGTTAATGGAGCAGAGGCGAATCCGTTTGTTGTGAACCTGGCGAACTATGTCGACACCCATGCGCTCGACTTCGATCAGTACCTGGCTGTGCACGCTGCCGCCGTGCCGCAGACGAAGGCAATGCTGATGGCTGCGATCGGGAAGTGACCTTCTGAAATACTGAAAACGAAAAAGGGCCTGAAAATGGCCCTTTTTTTTGCTCCAAATAACGTTGTGTTGTGTGTTCAGGCGAGCCAGTCGGATATTGCGTACACCAAACTTTTTTGAGCCTCAGCTCATTAGATGATCAGCACCGCTGTGGCGTAGTAGCGGTTTTGGTAGAACCGGGGAGCGCGAGCGGTCGGGCGCTGCTCTTGACTCCAATGGGCTCGCCCCTCTCAAATCCAGGACTCCGCAAAAACAAAAAGGGGCCTTGCGGCCCCTTCTCATTGCTGCATCAGTTACAGCACATCCTTCACGATCTGCTTGAACTCATCATCCGTAATGATGGTTTTTTTCTTGATGCCGAGCATCTTCACGCGGTTGGGAATTTCGGCCACCTTGTCATCGGGCGTATCGTTGATGCCCATCTGTTCGAGGCTGAAAGTCACACTGCGTTTGCCGCTCTTCTTGCCGAGTACGATGTCGCCGGTGCGGCCAGTAAGAGCCGGGTGGGTGCCGAACATCGCCAGCGGCTCCTTGATAACAAGGTCAACACCAATGCCGGATTCACGCGTGAAATTGCGCGAGCCACCGACCGGCTTGTTCTGAGCCAACGGAATGTTGGCCATCTTCGAAACAAGCGCGAACAGCTCGGGAAACTTCTTCATGTTGTAGTTCATCGGAATGCCGTACAGCACTTCGAGTGCAAGCACGAGTTCTTCCATTGCCGCGTTACCGGTGCGTTCACCAAGGCCGTTGACGCACGAATGCACAACAGTGGCACCAGCCTCGACTGCAGCGAGTTCGGTGGCTACGCCCAGACCAAAATCGTTGTGGGTGTGGATTTCCACCGGCAGTTTGGTGAGGTTCTGCACCAGACGCACCATGTACTTGATGGCTTCCGGCAAGGCGCAACCCATCGTGTCGACCACACCAACCGAATCCGGCGGCGATTCGTTCATGACAGCATTCAACAGGTTCACCAGATCTTCTTCGCGCGCGCGCGTGGTGTCGTACGGGAAGAACACCGTGTACAGACCGCGCTGCTTGGCGTAGTTGATGGCGTCCTTGCTCTTCTTGAACACGTCTTCCCAGGTCCAGCCGAACTGGTACTTGAGTTTGGGGTAGCCGATCGGCACTTCGATGATGACGCCGTGGGCACCGCAATCAACAGCGGCGTCCATATCGGCCTGCATGGCGCGGGCGAAGGTGAAGATTTTGGATTTGAGGCCGAGCTTGCAGATTTCCTTGATCGCCTTGTAGTCATCCGGCGACACCGCCGGCATGCCGGCTTCGATACGGTCTATGCCGACGTCGCTCATCATTTCAGCCATGGCGATCTTGTCTTCCGGGCTGAACACGACACCCGGGGTCTGTTCACCGTCACGCAGGGTGGCATCATGGATTTCGACTTTTTTGGGCAGATTGAACGTCGATGTCACTTCAGGTTTGACATTGAACGGGCTGACCCACCATTCGCCTTCTTTGTGATATTGGGCAGTCATGCAAGCACCTTCTGGGTTGGTTTCGGCAAGGGCGGCCAGCTTACGAGGATGGCTGGGGCCGGTCAACGCCAGCTCCACTCACCCCTTTTGACAATTAATCATTCCGCAAATGACAAAAACAGTTTTCTCTGCAGTAGCCAATGCATTAAAAGTGAAGTGAAAAGTTGATGAAAACGGAGATACCAGATGAAAGCCACTGCCTTGCTCAAGCCCCTGTTGCCGACCCTGCTGGCGCTCGGGATCAACTCTCTGCTTGCAGCCGGGGAGAGCCAGCTGCACCTTGATGTTTTCACATCGACTCCGCACGGCTATGCAGTCACCTCCACTCTGATTTACGGCGACAAGGAACTGCTGTTGATCGACCCTCAATTCCTGCTCAGCGAAGCACGCCAGGTTGTGGAGCAAATCAAGGCCACTGGCCGTACCTTGACCACCGTCTACTCCACCCACGCCCACCCCGATCATTTCCTCGGGGTCGCCGCCATTCTTGAAGCGTTTCCGGATGCAAAATACGTGGCACTGCCGCAGGTACGCGAGCGTATCGTCACTGCATGGCCGGGACGCCGTAATTTCTGGTACCCGACCTATGGCGACGATCTGCCATCAGAACAGGCCATCCTGCCGGAGGCGTTGACGGAGCCGAAACTGGTGCTCGAAGGCCACGAATTCCCGATCACTGGTGAACAGGTGGGGCTTGATGGCCAGGGCAATTCGTTCGTACATATTCCGCAGCTGGATGCTGTGGTCACCGGCGACATAGTGTTCAACTCGCACCTGCGCCCGCCGGCCGATACAGCGCCGCTGTATGCAACGCTGGCAAGCATTGCCGCCCTCAATCCAAAGATTGTGGTTGCCGGCCACCAGGCTAAAGGCGCTGACAGTGATGCTGACGTCCTGCAATTCATTCCCGCCTACATCGACGCCTTCCGCGCTGCGCGGGCGGAATCGTCCAATGCCGCAGAACTGGTCGCGAAAATGAAGGCACTTTATCCAGGGCTCGGACGCGAAGATGCACTGGAACAAGCTGCCACGCAGGCCTTTGCACCACCACCGGCACCTTAATTGATACAGCCGCTACGGCGGGAGGCAGTAGTGTTCAAGCTCTACTCCAATGTGGAAGTGAAGGATCAGCAGCACACCAACCACCTCTATACCCTGAACACCGAGTTGTTCAGTGTCGAGGTCGAGCCCGCCGATCGGGCGCGTTACCGTGCCCATGCTGAAACTACCGCACTCGGTGCACTCACACTGGCGCGCATCACCACCAACGGTGCAGTGGTGTCACGCAAGAACGAACAATTCCTCGACCCGAACTTCAAGCGATTCAGCCTGATGTACGTGATTGAGGGTGACATCGTCATCTCGCATCACCTCGGTACTTCTGCTCTGAAGATGGGTGAGTTCACGCTGTTGGACAACAGTCATTCGCGCAAAATGCTGGTTTACGATCACGTGAAGATGTTCTTGATCAGCGTGCCGAGCCAGGTGCTGCAGCGTTACATCTCCGTGCCGGAAGCCGTGCTGGGCCAGACGCTACAAGCAGGCATCGACAACACCGATACGCTGTTCCACCCGCTGCTACGGCTGTGGGACCCGCTGAAACAGGGCTGCTTGCGTGATTTTGCGCCGTCAATTTCAGACCGTTTTCTTGGCAGCGTTGCCCGTGTGTACAACGGCCACTTCCCGGCGCTTGGCAGTACGGCGGTAAGCCGCGTTACTGAAGCCAAGCAGTGGGTGGAGGCGGGTCTCGGCAATCCTGATTTGAGTGTCGAATCAATTGCCACAGGGATGGGAGTAAGTTCGCGTTACTTGCGCGGGCTGTTTCACAGCACCGAAAAACTCTCGCACTACATCCTGCGCCGTCGGCTGGAGGAAAGCGCCTCCCAATTGGCTGATATCGTCAATCAGTATGTATCCATCACGGCAATTGCATTACGGTGCGGCTTCAACAGCCCGGCGCATTACTCGCGCGCCTTCCGCAAGCATTTCGGCCAAACCCCGCGGGCATGGCGCAAACAGCAACTGACGGCGCAGGCTTGAGGCCAGCCCGGCCACACAGGTGCTATTGCTGCAAGTTGAATAAGACGGTTCCCTCTGTTTTACTCGCGGCTCTTTCAAAACCCAGGGGACGCCATGAACACAAGAATAAGAACCGCATTGGTCGGCAGTTACGCCCAGCCCGAATGGCTGATCGACCGCCATGCCCTCAAGACCCGCCTGCCTGCCCGTATCATCAGCAATGAGATGTGGCGTATTGCTCCCGAATTCCTGCACGAAGCCCAGGATGACGCCGTGCTGAGCGTGCTTGCCGACCAGGAAGAAGCCGGCATCGACATCGTCACCGATGGTGAAGTGCGCCGCGAAAGCTACTCGGCCCCAATGGCCAATGCGCCAGAAGGCGTCAATCGCACCAAACATGAAATCCTCGTCGGCCGCGCCGGCAAACCCAACCGGGTGCCGCTGATCTCTGCCCCGCTGAAACTGTTGAAGCCGGTGCATGTCGACGACGTCAGATTCCTGCGCGCCCACACAAAACGTACGGTCAAGGTAACCATCCCCGGCCCGTTCACCCTGTCGCAACTGGCGTTGACCGACTACTACCAGGACCTCGAAGAACTGGCGATGGGTTACGCAGAATGTGTCAATGACGAGATAAAGAGCCTGTTCGCTGCCGGTGCAGACATTGTGCAACTGGACGAACCCTACCTGCAGGCCAAGACAGCCGAGGCCGAGAAGTTCGGCGTCCGGGCAGTCAACCGTGCGTTGGAAGGCGTCAAGGGCACTACTGCCCTGCATGTGTGCTTCGGTTATGCCGCGATGGTGTCCGACAAGAGTGCTGATGGTTATTCATGCCTGCCGCTGGTTGAGCAAATCAAGGTAGACCAGGTATCGATAGAAGCCGCGCAGCCGCAGTCGTTGAATCTGAAAGCAGCACTTGAATCTCTGGCTACCAAAACCATCATGGTTGGCGTTATCAATCTGGGTGACGAAACGCCGGAAACGCCGGAAATCGTTGCCGAACGTATCCGCAAAGCCCTCCAGTACATCTCGCCCGAGCGTCTGATTGCGGCCCCCGACTGCGGCCTGAAGTACCTGCCACGTGAATCGGCACGTGCAAAATTGCATGCACTCGCCAAGGGAGCTGCAATCGTTAACAGAGAGCTCGGATTGCTTTGAATTTTGATTCCTCTGTACTGCTCGGTACGGCATCGTGAAGGCGGGTGCAACGCCCGCCATTCACAGTTTTAGACAAGAAAACCCCTTTGTAGTCAATGTGTTGTCCCAGCCCGTCACCGATAGACAAAATTGGGAAATATTGTGTAAAGCCTCACCAAAGGTATCCATTGAATTTTCGGTGTGAGAGCATCCCTTCGCCTATCGAAAAAACACGAATGCTGATTCTTTAAATTCAACCTTCGATAGCAAAACGGGGATTTATCCATGATCAAACGTACACAACTGTTCAGAAGCACCAAGCTGCTCAGCGGCATCCGCGCTTCGCACCTCGCTCTGGTCGCACTCAGCGCCAGCGCTGTTACCTCGGCTTACGCCCAGGAAGCCCAACTGGAAGAGATCCAGATTACCGGCAGCCGTATCACCCGCTCCACGATGGAAACACCGACTCCGGTCACAACGATCGAGGCGTCCGAACTGGCTGCCATGGCACCGGGCAACCTGATTGAAGGCCTCACCCAGATGCCGCAGTTCTACGGCAACCAGAACCAGGAGCAGGTAAACGGCGGCCAGAACTCCGGCGGTTCCAACGTCAACCTGCGTGGCGCCGGCACCAACCGCACCCTGACCCTGCTCAATGGCCGCCGCGTTGTACCAAGCAACCGCTTCGGTACCGTTGACGTCAACCTGTTCCCGGAAGACCTGCTGCGCAGCGTTGAAAACGTAACCGGTGGTGCTTCTGCCAGCTACGGTACCGACGCAGTAGCCGGCGTGGTCAACTTCATTCTCGACACCGACTACGTGGGCCTCAAAACCCATGCACAGACCGGTATCACCGAATACGGCGATGGCCGCACCTGGGAAACCGGCGTTGCCTTCGGTCACGATTTCGGCAACGGCTTCCACCTGCTCGGCTCGCTGGCCGCTGCTGACCAGGCCAAGATCAACGACCTTGGCGCACTGGAAGACCGCGACTTCCTGCGCCGTTCGGCCCGTATCACCAACCCGGATCCAAACGGCCCTACCTACATCATCCGTCCGTACGTCCAGCCGACTACCTTCAACAGGACCGGTGTGCTGATCGACAACACCCGCCCCAGCATCAACCGCTTGATCTTCACGCCGAGCGGCAACCTTGTGCCGATGCCAACCACTTCGGTCGGCGCGATCACGAACGGCTGCTTGTGCTACGCCGGCAGCGACCCGACCGACAGAGGCATCGACTCCGACAACGAGATCGCCAACTCCTTCCGTCGTTACAACAGCTTCGTCTATCTCGATTACGATCTGAGCGAAAGCACCACGCTGTTCGCACAGGGCATCTACGCCGACAACACCGCTTCCGACAAACGCGAAAGCATCACGCTGCAATCGTCGTGGCAGGGTCGTGTCTATCCGGATAACGCCTTCCTCTCGACCCAGGCACGTGATCTGATCACGGCGTCTGGCGCACCATTCGTCGGTTACGGTCTGGCAGCACTGAACCGCCCGGGTACCATCCTCGGCGAATCGCGTCAGGACACCGACAACAAGGCATATTCCTTCACTACCGGTTTTGACCATGAATTCAGCTTCGGCTGGAATCTGAACGGCTATTACCAGTACGGCAAGAACGTGCAGGACTTCGTTACCACCAACGGTGTGCGTACCGACCGTCTGAACCTGGCTTTCGACGCCGTGCGTGACCCGGCCACCAACCAGATCGTCTGCCGCGTGAATCTCCCGCAGTTCACCGGTCCGATCTCGGCCGGCGGCAACGGCGGCCTGTTCAAGGACTGCGCCCCGCTCAACACCTTCGGCGGCGTAGCAAACATTTCGCAGGCAGCAGCTGACTACATCATGGACCGCGACGACAAAGTTGCCCGTCAGTGGACCGACCAGACCATGGCTGAACTGGTTGCCAGCGGCGAAGTATTCGATGGTTTCGGTGCCGGTCCGGTCGATGCCGCGTTCGGTGTTTCCTATCGCAAGGAAGAACTGGATCAGCGCACGCTCAACCCGGGTGACGAGTTCCCTGCCCAGGTCAACGGCACCTTGCTCAGCAGCCAGGGCATACACCCTGCCAGCCTGCGTGGTCTGGTACCGTCCGGTCAGAGCGGCGGTATTGCCGGTTACAACGGTATCCCCGGCCTGCGCTTTGTGCCTGCCGGCTACCTCGGCGACGCCAACTCCAGCTCCGTACTGTTCAGCTCGCTGCGTGAAATCGGCGGCGGCTACAACGTGAAGGAAGCCTTCACCGAGTTCAACTGGCCGCTGCTTTCGGGTCTCACCGGTGTGGAATCACTGGAAGTGAACACGGCCGCCCGTTGGGCCGACTACTCCGGCTCCGGCGACATCTGGGCCTGGAAGTTCTCTGCCAACTGGACCATCAACGACGAAGTGCGCGTTCGCGCTACCCGTTCGCGTGACGTACGTGCAGCCAGCTTGCGTGAACGCTATGACCAGACCCGTGGCGGTGCCAACGTGCAAAACCCATGGAACAACAGGAACATCGTGCAGGCTGCCTCGCTCTCGGGCGGCAACCCCAGCGTATCTCCTGAAGAAGCCGATACCACGACGGCAGGTGTCGTTTTCCAGCCAGCATGGCTCGACGGTTTCTCGGCCTCGCTTGACTGGTACTCCATGGATATCAGTGGCGCACTTGCCCAGCTCAACGCGCAGAACATCGTAGACAACTGCGCCCGCGGCGACGTAAGCCTTTGCCAATACGTCATCACCACCGGCAACGTACCTGTCACCAACCCGACCAATGGCGCGTTCCGTGATATCGAGCGTGTAGAAGCAATCTTCATCAACCTGCAGCAGCAGAAGATCGAAGGTGCCGACATAGAGATGGTATACCGCGGTGACGCGGATCTGTTCGGTGACAAATCCGAAGACTTCGCCGTTCGCTTCCTGACCAGCTACCTGGGTGAAAACTCCATCCAGAGCCAGGGCGGCATCCTGGATGATCGCTCTGGCCAGATCGGTGGCTTCGGCTTCCCGGAATGGAAAGTCACCACCAACCTGACCTACAACATCGAAAACTACTCGATGTTCCTGCAGGGTCGCTGGATTGGCGATGGTCTGCTTGACCGTACCCGTCGGGAGAGCGATATACGTATCCCGGGTCCGGTTCCTGCCGGCTCCATTCTGGCTGCCTGTGGTGCCAACATCTGTACCATCGACGACAACTCGGTTCCTTCCACGTTCCTCATGGACGCAAGGTTCACGGGCCGTTTCGGCGAGAACGACAATCTCGAAGTCTATGGCAACATCCAGAACCTGTTGGATCGTGAACCCGTTATCACCCCCGGCAACAGTGTGGGCCGTACAGGTACCGGTACCAGCGTAAACGCAGGCCTGTACGACATCCTGGGCCGTCGTTACACCATCGGTGTCAACTACGAGTTCTGATGCTTTGGAAGTTCTGATACTCAAAGCAGCAAGCAGTTCTATCTGTAAGCAGTAGTATCAAAGGGCAGGTGCCAGTCACCTGCCCTTTTTTTTGTGCTCGCTTTTCAACTCGTGATCGAGTGTACGAGCAGCGGGCAGCGGCGAAGTTCGAATTCGATGTCGCGCACGGCCTGTTGCAGTTCAGGCACGACCTCTGCCACCAACTGGTCCAGCTTTTGCCGCGCCAGCGACGTGGAGCAGGCCAGCGAGGCCAGAATCCTGCCATCTTGCGAAAGCACTGGCACCGCCACTGACACCACACCAAAATCGAGTTCGCCCTGCGTGGCGGCGTAGCCTTGTTTGCGGATGTCGATCAACAGCGATTTGAGCATCGGGTTCGAGGTAATTGTGGCATCCGTCAGCGCGCGCGGATCAAGGTTGTCGAAATACTCCTTCAGTTTGTCTTTGTCCTGCCAGGCCAACAGGACTCTACCTGCCGACGTGGCATAGGCAGGAAAGCGCGTCCCAACTCCTGCCGCGATACGGGTAAGCAGCTTGGTAGATACATACACCATGAAGAGTACATCCTCGCCAGACAGCACTGCCATTGCAGTGCTGTTGCCAGTCTTGTCGCGAACGCGCTGCAAATGCGGCGTAATCACTTCTTCAAGGTTCATCGACTCAATATAGGATGATCCGAGGCTGAACACTTCTGGCCGCAAAAGGAAAATCTTGTCTTTCTTTGCCACATAACCCAGATGCATCAGGGTATTGAGACAGCGACGCACCACGGCAGGATTGAGACTTGTGTGGGCTGCGAGTTCACTAAGTGTCATGCCGGGCTTGTCGCGGCTGAACGCGCGCAACACCGACAGTCCCCTCGCAAGGCCGTTGAGATATTCACCATCTTCGCGTGGATTGTGATCGAGCATGCCGTTGGTATTTGGCATGGGAACCCCTCTTTTTGTAATTCTTTTCTACTTGAGTTTCTTCGCGTCTGCGGCCGCAAAGGGCCCGACACTTTCATTGTTTTTCCGGGCTTCGGCTATCGATTTTTTTTCGATTCCCTTGGCATTTTTGAAGCCAAACCAGACCCATTGGCACTCGTGGATCGAAGGCACAGGCTGTGGCGAAACCTGAGGTGCCGACGGACTCGGCATTGAGTGAATCAAACAATTCAAGTTGGAGCGACACTGTCAGGCCCGACACATCGAGAGCCAGTAATACTAGCTACCAGCGTCGTTAACTGCACGCAGTTGGTAATGTGCGGCGCGCTTCTCAAGTTGTAATTTTATTGAGGGCATTACCAATCAACGTGCAAACAAGGAAGAAACAAGGAATCCCCGGGGCATGTTTATCACAGATCAAAATATCCAAATTATCGACATATTTCGGTCACTGTAACTGCTTGTCGCTGCTCGGCAATTTCGTTAACTTTGCGCGCCGTACCCATTACACCAACCGAGACCTGTACGATGGATGAATTTCTCTTATCGATAGAAGAAAGCGCACTGGGTGTCTACATCCAGGAAGACCCGTGGGGCTTTGCAATAGCACTGTCGGTGCATGCGGTAGGCATGGCGATGGCTCTGGGTGTCGTGATGCTCGTCAACTTCCGCATCCTTGGCGTAGTAAAGCAGGTGCCTGTGCTGTCGCATACCGCGCTGTTCGGTACCGCGTGGCTCGGTTTCATCATAAACCTGCTGTCGGGTATCGCGCTGTATGCATCGCATGCCACCGAATACACCTATCAATGGGTATTCATTTTGAAGCTCACACTACTCGCCATTGGTGGCTATCTGATGAAGCTGACCATGGAAGCGGTGGAAGCCAATGGACCAGCAGGCAAGATCCAGCTGATGTCATTTATCTGTATTTCCTGCTGGATCGGTGCAGTCATTACCGGCCGCCTGATGGCTTACTTTTAAGGGGTACTGGCAATGACACTTGACGATTTCCTCCAAACTCTCGCTGACTCCTTTGCCGGCAACATGATGCGCGACATCTTCTGGATGTGGCCGTTCATGGAAAATCTCCACTTCATGGGGCTGGCTGCCCTGTTTGGCGGCTTGCTGGCGATAGACCTGCGCGTAATTGGCATCTGCCGTTTCATTCCGATGAAGGCCGCGCTGTCGCTGATCCCCTACGTGATTGCCGCATTCGCGCTGAATATGCTCACCGGTATCATGTTCTTCACCGGTGACCCGTACCGCTATTTCTATAATCTGGCGTTCCAGTGGAAGATGGCATTGATCGTACTGGCCGGCATCAACGCCCTGTGGTTCTGGTTCGGCGAACACACCAAGCTGAGCAAACTGGCAGACGGTGAGCAGGCCGATGTTCCGGCCAAGATCATTTCCATTGCATCGTTGGCGTTGTGGGTTGGCATCATCGTCCTGGGTCGTTTGATTCCTTACCTGGAGTAATGCCTTTGAGTATCGGCGCAAGACAACACTGTTGACCTTGCGCCGGTATTTGCTTCTTCCCTCTTGCATTACCCTTCGCCAAGCCAAGTCGGCTGTGTGATGGTGGCGTAATCGGCCACACGCCAGCAGTTCCCCCGCCTCCCCTCGACGTGTATTCTTGGCTCACCAATAAGAACAGGTAAGCCCATGTTTTATCCGTCTTTTCCCCGATTCCTGATTCGCTTTCCACTTGCTGCTCTCACGCTGAGTTGCGGCATGTCGGCAATGGCTGATACTTCGATGCCTGTTGACCAGGCTGAGGTAATCGACACTTACTGTGTCAAATGCCATAACTCGGAAGACTGGGCCGGCAGCCTCGACTTCGAAGTGATCAACCGTGGCGACGTGGTGGCTGATGCATTGATCTGGGAAAAGGTCATGCGCAAGTTCCGCGGCAACATGATGCCGCCCAAAGGCAACGATCGCCCCGACGACAAGACGCAAACAGAATTCGTCAGTTGGCTGCAAGGCACTCTCGATAGCGCCATCCTTGCCCACCCGAATCCCGGCAAGAGTTCGCTGCACCGCCTTAACCGCACTGAATACGGCAACGCCGTGCGCGATCTGCTCGGCCTCAGGGTCGACATCAGCGAGTATCTGCCGGCGGACGACGAAGGCTATGGCTTCGACAATATTGCTGACGTGCTGCGCACTTCGCCATCTTTGCTCGAGCAATACCTGACTGCCTCGCGCAAGATCAGCGAACTTGCCATCGGCGACATGGCCACGCTGCCGATCAGCAAGACCTACCGCCCCAAGCCCGATTTGCCACACAACCAGCATATTCCCGGCTTGCCCTTGGGTACCCGCGGCGGCGTATTGATTGAACACAATTTTCCGCTCGACGCCGAGTACGACATCAATACTTTCATCGTGCGCAATACCGTGGGTTACATGAGCGGCCTCGAATGGCCACACCAGTTCGAAGTCAGCATCGACGGCGAACAGGTATTTACCGCACAGGTCGGTGGTGAAGCAGACAACCTGCGTTCCGACACCAACTTTGCCGAAGCCGGCGATGCCATCGATGCGCGCCTGAAAACCCGCATCCCCATCAGTGCCGGCCTGCACACGATCACAGTGACCTTCCTCGACAAGAACGGGGCTGAAACCCACGAGCCGCTGGAACTGTTTACACGCAATCTCGACTTGCAGGACATGGTCGGTATGCCGATGCTCGATTACGTCGACATCGTAGGTCCGTTCAGTGCGACAGGCCATGGCGATACCACCAGCCGCCGTGAAGTTTTCAGTTGCTACCCCACTGCCACCAGCGAGCAGCAAGCCTGCGCTGAAACGATACTCGGGCGCATCGGTAAAAAAGCCTATCGCCGGCCGCTCGCCGCAGCCGACATCAACATGATCATGAGCTTCTATCAGGACGGACTCGCCAAGGGCAGTTTCGACAATGGCATCCAGACTGCACTGCGCTACATCCTCACTTCGCCGGAATTCCTGTTCCGCAGCGAACCTGATCCGGTAACCGCGGCAGCAGGTGAAGTGTATGCATTGAGCGATCTTGCTCTCGCCTCGCGCCTGTCGTTCTTTCTGTGGAGCAGCATTCCTGATGACGAACTGCTCGAACTGGCTGCTGCCAACAAACTCAGTGACACCAAGACCTTCGATGCCCAGGTTGAACGCATGCTGCGCGATCCACGAGCGGTGGCGCTGGTCGACAATTTCGCCGCGCAGTGGCTGTTTCTTCGCAATCTCCAGAGCATCAATCCGGATACGCGCAGCTTCCCCAACTTTGATGACAAACTGCGCCAGGGTTTCCGCACAGAAACCACCATGTTTCTTGCCAGCATCATCCAGAACGATGCCTCGGTGCTCGACATGCTGAACGCCGACTACACTTTCGTGAACGATCGCCTCGCCGAGCATTACGGTATTCCCAACATCTATGGCAGCCACTTCCGCCGCGTGCAGCAAACCGATCCGGACCGGCGTGGACTGCTCGGCCAGGGTTCTATCCTCACAGTGACGTCGTATCCAAACCGCACGTCGCCGGTGTTACGCGGAAAATGGGTGCTGGAAAACATCATCGGCTCACCAGCGGCATCACCACCACCCAACGTGCCATCGCTCACCGAGAACACTCCCGGCCTTGCTGCCATGTCAGTGCGTCAACGATTGGAACAGCACCGCGCCGATCCGGTATGTGCAGGCTGCCATGCCGTGATGGATCCACTCGGTTTTTCGTTTGAACGTTTCGATGCCATCGGCAAGGCGCGCGACAAGGATGCCAGCGGTGCGATTGATGCCGGCGGTGAGTTGGCCGACGGTACGCCGGTCAACGGTGCAGCCAGTCTGCAGAAGGCGCTGATGCAACATCCGGATTATTTTGTCGATACCTTCACCGAGAAGCTGCTGACCTACGCACTTGGTCGTGGCCTCGAGTACTACGACATGCCGGTTGTGCGTGCCATCACCAAGAGCGCTGAAGCTGATGACTACCGCTTCTCCGCCATCGTCAAAGGCATCGTGCACAGCGTGCCGTTCCGTATGAAGCAAAAAGAATCCGGCCAGGCATCCGTGCCGGCCACCACTACTATTGCTACGCAATAGTCGCAGCTCAATAGAGAGGGTACTGCCATGTTCATCAGCAAAAAACACCTGAACCGCCGCCAGTTGCTGCGTGGTGCCGGCGTTGCACTGTCGCTGCCGCTGCTGGATGCAATGCTGCCGGCGCTGACGGCGCAGGCACAAACCGCTGCCAACATCACGCCACGTCTCGGCTTCGTTTACGTGCCACACGGCGCCATCATGCGCGAGTTCACTCCTGATACCACCGGTAACGACTGGCAATTCAAACCCATCCTGAAACCGCTCGAACCCTACCGCGATCGCCTCAACATCATCAGTGGCCTTGGGCACACCGCAGCGGATTCCTCAGCTGTGCACTCGCTGAGTCCGTGTACGTGGCTGAGTGGCGTGCGACCAAAACCGACGCTCGGTTCCGATGCCTATGCAGGTGTTACTGCTGACCAGTTTGCGGCCCAGGTGATCGGACAAGACACACCACTGCCTTCACTTGAACTTGCCACCGAAGACCACAGCGGCTTGATCGGTGCCTGCGACCGTGACTACGGCTGTATCTACATGAACACGTTGTCGTGGCGCTCGGCGACCACGCCCAACCCGATGGAGATCAATCCACGCAAAGTGTTCGAACGTCTGTTCGGCCAGGGCGGCACTATCGAACAGCGCCTCGAACGGCAGCGTGAAGACCGCAGTATTCTCGATGCGATCGTGCAACAAAGCGGTCACCTGAATTCGACGCTGGGCCAAAGCGACCAACAGAAAATCAGCGACTATCTCGACAGCATCCGCGAAATCGAACGCCGCCTGCAGCAGGCAGAAAGCCAGATCGCCACCAACGCCGACCTGGTGATTCCAGAAGCGCCTGCTGGTATCCCGTTCGTGTATGAAGAACACCTGAAGATGATGTTCGACCTGATGACACTGGCGTTCCAGAGCAACATCACCCGCGTATCCAGCTTCATGATGGCGCGTGAAACCAGTAATCGGACGTATCCGATGGTGCAGGTATTCGAAGGTCACCACGCCACCTCGCACCACCAGAATGACTCTGAGAAAATGACACGCAACGCCCGCATCCAGGCCTGGCATGTAGGCCAGTTCAAATATTTTGTCGATAAACTGGCGTCGATCCAGGAAGGCGATGGCACGCTGCTCGACAACGTGATCCTGTTGTACGGCAGCAACATGAGCAACAGCAATGCACACGATCACTATCCGTTGCCGGCTGTGCTGGTTGGCGGTGGTGCTGGCACGCTGAAAGGCGGTATGCATGTGCGCTATGACCAACGCACGCCAATGGCCAACCTGCTGCTCACCATGCTCAACAAGGCTGGTGTGGCGATGGACCAGCTCGGCGACAGCACCGGGCTTGTCAGCGAAATCCACGCCTGAAGCATCAAGACTGGAAAAGCAACAACAGGAATCAGCAATGTACCGTAGCCGTTTCAATCCATGCCGGTCCAACACTGGTGTCATCCAAAAAGCGCCTGCAATCTTGCTGGCGTTCTTGTGTTGCAGCCTTGGCGCTTTTTACCTGACGCCGGCTTGGGCACAGAACATCAACGGTGCTGATAACCGCGGCCTTGACCTGCTCGCAGCCATCAAGGCCGGCGATCGCCAGAGTGCACAATTGTTGCTGGACGGCATCGGCCGTGTGGATGCTGCAGAACCCGATGGCACCACAGCGCTGCACTATGCGGTGTTGAACGGCGATACCGAACTCGCACGTGACTTACTGCAGAAAAATGCCAACGTCAACGCACGCAGCCGTTACAACATCACACCGGTCTATCTGGCTGCGCAGAACGGCAACGCAGATATGCTGGAATTGTTGCTTGATGCCGGCGCCTCTGCCAACGAACTCTATAACGAAGGCGAAACCGTTTTGCACACAGCGGCCCGCACTGGGGATTTCAGATCGGTAGCAGTGTTGCTCGAAGCGGGCGCAAGAGCTGATGCCCGCGAAGATTGGCATGGCCAGACACCATTGATGTGGGCGATGGCCCAGAAGCATGTCGAGCTGCTGCCGCTGTTGTTGCGGCACGGTGCCGATGTGAACGCGATTTCCAATGTAGAAGAATGGGAACGCCAGGTAACAATGGAACCGCGCGACAAATGGCTGCCGCCCGGTGGCATGTCGCCACTACTGTTTGCAGCGCGCGAAGATTGCCTTGCCTGTATTCAGCCGCTGCTTGATGCTGGTGCAAATATCGATGCCGCTACGCCGAAGGGCATTACGTCGCTGTTGATCGCCATCATCAATGGCCACTATGACGTGGCCTATGCACTGGCTACCGCCGGTGCCAATGTGAATCTCAGTGACGACACCAACCGTTCGCCGCTCTACGCCGCTGTCGACTTCAACATCATGCGCGAATCCAACCGTCCTTCGCCAGATGTGTTCAGCAATGCGCATTCCTCGTTCGAACTGATTGAACTCTTGATTGCCAAAGGCGCAGACGTGAACGTGCAACTGAGCAAAGCGCCACCGTTTCGACTCAAGCTGGATCGTGGCACCGACAGCTTGTTGGTAGCCGGCACCACGCCGTTTTTGCGTGCCGCAAAAAGTGCCGACGTGCCGGTGATGCGACTGCTGCTGGAACACGGTGCCGATCCACGACTGGCTACAGTACAAGGCGTGAACCCACTGATGACTGCTGCCAATCTAGCCACCAAGGAAAGTGACACCACTGGCCGCTATAAAACCGAAGCGCAGATGATCGAAGCGATCCAGCTCTGTCTCGATCAGGGGCTCGACATCAACGCCACGGCCAATGATGGTCGCTCCGCGATCTTCGGCGCTGCGACTTTTGGTCTCAACGATGTGATCCAGTATCTGTACGACCATGGTGCCACTGTCGACTACCAGGACAAGCAGGGCCTTGGCCCTTTGGACGCCGCCAGCGGCAAGGCCGGTGGTTTTGGTTTCACTGGTGCCGATGGGGTTTACTGGGATGACACTGTGGCCTTGCTGCAAAAGTTGATTGCCCCCGGTCAAAACCGCTGACACCAGTCATCGTTGTACTCGGTCGTCTGCCGGTGTAATTTCTGCGGCGGCAGACCTCCAGAGAACAACAACCACATGTCTCGCTTCCGTTTTGCGGGCTTTGCGCTCGCTGCATTGCCTGCTTTCACGTTTGCGCACCACAGCTTCTTTGGCCGCTTCGACACCACTGGCAACATCGAACTCGAAGGCAAAGTCACGCGCGTGTCGTGGCGCAATCCGCATGCGCACATTTTTCTGACAGTCACCAACGCCGACGGCTCCACTACGGACTGGGATCTTGAAAGCGGCTCACCAACGCTGATGACCCGTGCGGGCATTCCTGCCGATGCAATCAAGGTTGGCGATGAGATCCGTATCGCCGGCTATCCACCAACCACCAGCAACAAGGAAGCCTTTGCCACCAATGTATTGCTGCCGTCCGGGCAGGAACTGGTGATGCAGACCGGCGCGCGTGCCCGCTTCGGTAGTGAGTCCATCGGTGACTTCTCGTATCGGTTCCGTACCGAAGGTGATCGCAGCCAGCCGGAATTCGGACTGTTCCGCGTATGGACTTTCACTGGCTCCGACGGCTTTCTGTTCCCGGAATCAATCAACCGCAACTACGATCTCAATAACTATCCCATGACAGATTCTGCGAAAGCAGCGCTGTCAAAGTTCAATCCAGCCACCGACAACCCCACCAACAACTGCACACCGAAAGGCATGCCGCTGATCATGGAACAGCCACTGCCGATGGAGATTGCGCGCGCGGGTGATGACATTGTCATCAACATCGAGGAATACGACTTGACGCGCACCCTGCACATGAACGCCAGTGCTGCACCTGCCGGCACCGGCACCACGCCACTCGGTTATTCAGTGGGACGCTTCGACGGCGAAACACTGGTTGTCACCACTACCAATATCAGTTGGCCGCACTTCAATCAGGCCGGTATTCCGCAGAGTTCGCAGTCCGTCATCACTGAACGCTTTACGTCGACTGAGGACGGCAGCGTACTGGCTTACGCGATGACGGTGACAGATCCGGTCAACTTCACACGACCGGTCGAGCTATCGAAGAAAATGCTCTATGTCCCGAGCGAAACGCTATTGCCGTTCGGGTGTGCCGAATGAGAATGCCCCCAACGACAACAACAAGGAGTAACACCATGCAAATGAAGTCGCTTTTCAACCTCGCCACTCTGGGCCTTGCCCTGCAAGCCAGCCAAGCCGTTCTCGGCGCTGACGCCTGCGATCGCGCCTGTCTCGAAGGTTTTGTTGATCGCTACTTCGACGCCGTTATCGACAACAATCCCGCAGCGCTGCCGCTGGCTGCCGATGTCAGATTCACCGAAGACGGCCAGCGCCTCGTCATCGGAGACGGCTTGTGGAACACGATGAAGGCCAAGGGCAACTATCGCTTGTTCGTTACCGACGTGAAGGCCAGCCAAGTTGCTTTCATTGGCACTATCCAGGAAGACCATCGCGACCCGGCACTGAGCACGATGGCGTTGATCGCTGTGAGACTAAAGGTGGAAAACCAAACCATTACCCAGATCGAGCAGGTCGTGGTGCGCAACGAGAATTCCGCCAAGAACGTGGATGCCATGACGGTACGTCCCGGTCTGCTGGCTACGGTGCCGCCGGCCAAACGCATGTCGCGTGATGAGCTCATCCGTGTATCCAATCTGTATTTCAGCGGCATGCAGCAGAACGACGGCCGCGGTGAATACCCTTTTGCCGATGATTGCGACCGCATCGAAAATGGCGGCAGGGCTACCAATAATCCGACTCCAGCCGGTGAAACCCGCCCCGATCCAAAAACCGCCAACGGCTACTCCGGCCAGTGGAGCTGCGAAGAACAGTTCCAGTCAGGCCTTATCCACTTCGTGCACCGCATCCGCGATCGTCGCTTTGTTGCCGTCGATGAAGAGCGTGGCCTCACCTTCTCGTTCGCCTTCTTCGATCACCCCGGTGGAGAAACACGCAATTTTGAAACGCCTGACGGTCGCAAGGTATCCGCCGGCCCGGTACAACCGTGGACGTGGCAGCTCGCCGAGCTGTTCAAAGTGACTGACGGCAAGATCCACGAGATCGAAGCCATCCTGCAGCGCTCACCCTACGGCATGAACTCCGGCTGGAGCACCTGGGAAGAAGGAATGAGTGATCAGATGCGGGATGTGTCCATGGAGTAGCCCGGTTTGTTCACAAGCGATGTCGCTTTCAACACAACCGAGTGAAACTGCCGAACTGGCACGGCAGGCAACGGAGCTGCATTTGCAGGGCCGGCTTGCCGAGGCCATTGAGTGTTACCGCCAGTTATTGCGGGCCACGCCTGAACACCCACGGCTGCATTACAACCTCGGCGTGCGCTATACCAGTTGGGGAACCACCCGGCTGCGATTACTGCATACAATGATGCATTACGCCTGCGGCCGGCGTATCCAGAGGCTTGGTGCAATCTCGGCATAGCCCAAAAAGCCTGCGGCGCACTGGATGCCGCCATTGAATGCTACCGTGAAGCCCTGCGCTTGCAGCCTGGATCGGCGGATATCCACAGTAATCTGGGCAACGCGTTCCAACTGAGAGGGGAGAAGAAGTGCGGGCACTTGCCTGTTATGGCAAGGCCTTGAAACTGGCACGGAATTATCCAGAAGCTTTGGGCAATTACTTCTACCTGCGACTCAATGCCTGCGATTGGCGTGACTACGCCACACTGCGTGACACCATCATCAAAGGGGTAGCGTCCGGCAACAAGGGCTACAGCGTACTGCCATTTATTGCAGTCTCGGATTCAGCGAAGTTGCAATTGTGTTGTGCCAGAGTCCACGTATCCCACAATCATCCGGCTGCTCCGACGCCATTGGTTACTGCCAGCAGACGCCAACGGGACAAGATCAAGATCGCCTACCTGTCGGGAGACTTGCGTGAACATGCGGTCAGTTACCTGGCTGCCGGTTTGTTCGCAATGCATGACCGGCACCGATCCAGGTCAACTATCTCGGTTTCCCCGCTACCATGGGGGCCACCTACATCGACTACATCATTGCCGACGACTACGTGATCCCATCCGGGTCACGCGACGGCTACCAGGAAAAAGCCGTTTCCCTGCCCGACTGTTTCCAGGTCAATGATTCGCAGCGCTTCCTTCCAGGTGGCAATCCCGCACGGACGCTATATGGCTTGCCTGAATCCTGCTTTGTTTTTTGCTGCTTCAACAACAGCAACAAGATAACTCCGCCAGTGTTCGATTGCTGGATGCGTTTGATGAAAGCACATACAGACAGCGTATTCTGGCTGATAGCCAATGATGAGCGATCAAGAGCCAATCTGCGCAAAGAAGCTGAACAACGCGGAGTCAATCCTGCCAGACTTGTCTTTGCTGAGCGCATGCCTTACCACGCGCATCTGCAACTTACCTGTTCGGGTGAGGCGTTCGCTTCAAGGATGGCAGGCAGCCTGCTGCGTGCGTGCGGGCTCAACCAGCTGATCACCCACACAATGGCCGATTACGAAACGCTGGCGCTGAGACTGGCAAACAACCCTGACGAATTACGTAACATCCGCGATACGCTGGTGGCGCAGCGCACGACCGGGAGCCTGTTCAATACCCAGCGCTTCTGTCGGCACCTGGAATCGGCGTTCATTACGATGCTCGATACCTTGGAACAGGGCAAGCCACCGAAAAGTTTTTCAGTGGCGGCGGAAACAGAAAGCGGCTGACACCCAGCCGCGTTGGCAGTGCTACCTGCGCTCCGGCAGTGCAAACACCGTAATGCCGTTGCTCTGGCCGCTGTTGTCGAGGTTCAGCCGGATCGGACCCATCGTGCCGGTATTGATACCCGGGTGTGACAGATTATTGCCGGTGATAACAGCAACGTACTGACGGCCATTGACCGAGTACGTAATGTTGCCGTTCGACATCGGGCTGCTGAGTATGGTTTCCCACAGCACTTCGCCAGTGTCGGCGTCCTGCGCCCTGAAGCGGCGGTTGATGTCGCCCCAGAAGATCAGGTCGCCGGCGGTGGCCAACATGGCACTGGTGGTCGGGATCGGGCCCGTTGGCCACTGGGTGATCTCGCCGGTCTCCATGTTTACTTTTGCCAGTCCATTGAGCTCATCGTTGGACACACCAGGCGCCGGAATACCGATGCGGCTCTCAGGTGTTGCCGGCGAGGTTTCGGTGGCCGGAGCTGCCGCTGTCATGTTGAGGCAGTTCTTGATGTAAGGCATGTAGATGCTGTTGGTCTTCGGACTGTAGGCGCCAGGCCAGTATGAGCGGGTATTGAAGAAGCAGACGATATTGTGATCGCCAGGGAAATCGGCCAACGAATCGCGGTTGATTTTGGTAAGGCCGGTGTCTTCGTCGATGTCGCTCAGAATGAAATGCTCGGATTCATTCGGGAAAGGCGAGCCCCACAGGAACTGGCCATTGTGTTTGTCGAGCACCCAGATACCACCACCTTCGCCGATGTTTACTACGATGTCGTGCTCCTCACCTGACTTGAGTTTGCTGCTGATCCATTTCACATGCTGCCGATCGGGGCTCACCTTGGTGCGCAGGATAGTGAGTTCTTCGTTCATGTCTTCATCCCAGTCATCGCCGGGCAAGTGCTGGTAGTACCACTTGAGATTACCGGTGGCAGGATCGATGGCGAGTGTCGAGTTGCTGTAGAGGTCAACCGGGGCTTCAAGTGGCACAGCTTCGGGGCCGCCGTGACGCTCAAGACGTGTGTACGGACTCGGGTTGGCAACGCTCCACAGCAGCGTGCGGGTTTCCGCGTCATACGACCCGGGCAAACCCCATGAGGATGCCTTGCGTCGCTCGGTATCAAGACCACCCCAGGTATCTCGCTGCTCTTCCATACCAGGCACTTCGTCATCCGGGCCCTGGGTGAGCATGAATTTCCAGGCCAATTCACC
>CAISOD010000072.1 GCA_903887045.1 uncultured Gammaproteobacteria bacterium
GGGGCAAGTGCATTGAGATGGCCGCTTTGCAGTGAAAAGCTGAGGCCGCGGTTGTTCCAATGGAAACCGTATTCCGGATGCACCAGTCCGCTGCCGAATTCCCAGTACACACTCTGGATGAAACTGACCATGCAGCCGTCCTTGTCGAGCGCGCCCATCCACACGGTATCGCCGGGCTTGGCGATGCGTGGCCACGGGCTCGCCTGCAGTGGATCTACCGCAGCCGCCATGGCGGCGATGCGCTCTGGCGTCAACACACCCTGCCATTGCAGCGGCAACCGCGAGGGATCAGTCACAGTGGAATCACGCACCAAAAACGCCTGCTTGATCGCTTCCACCAGCAAGTGCACGCGGGCGCCTTCGGTTTGCGGTTGATGCTGTGCCTGCAGGCGATCGTAAATGGCGAGTATCAACAAGGAGGCGAGGCCCTGGGTGGGCGGCGGCAGGTTATAGAGCGTGGCGTCATTGATTGCGACAGAAAGCGGTTGCACACGCTGGGCACGATAGTGGTTGAAGTCTGTTGTGCGGATGGGGCTGCCGGCATCTGCCAGCCACGATGAAAGTTCAGCGGCGAGTGCGCCGCGATAAAACTCGTCGGTGCCGTTGAGAGCAATGCGTTGCAGTAGTTTTGCCAATCCCGGATTACGCAGCGTATCGCCGGCCTGCAGGGTGCGGCCGGCTGGACAAAACACTTGTTGATAACCAGTGGCCTTTGCCAGATCAGCCGCCACTTTTTCGCTGCCGCGTTGCAGGCTGGCTGTTACCTTGATGCCGTCCTGCGCCAATTGGATCGCCGGTGCCACCAGTTCACCCAGCGGACGCACCGTGCCGCCTTGTGCTGCATGCCAGAGCCGCGCCTGATGCCAGCCTTCCAGGGTGCCTGCCATGGTCAGCGCGGCAGCACCGCCGCGAGTCGGAATGGCTGACAGCCCCTGATAGAACGAGAAATCTGCCAGTGCAGCCGCGTTGCCGCAGGCGTCGATCGCTACCGGCGCCTGACCTGGATAGTGGATCAGCCAGAAGCCGTCACCACCGAGGCTGTTCATGTGCGGATACACCACGGTGATCGCGGCGGCGGCGGCCACCATCGCGTCCACCGCGCTGGCGCCCTGCTTCAGCAGCGTAAAACCGATGTCGGCGGCTTGCGAGTGCGGAGCAGTGAACGCAATCGAGCTCATTCTCTGCTGCCGTTACTTTATGTCGGCAGTAGTGGGCAGGCGCGTTTGATAGGTATCCCAATCACCGAGCAGCGTGTCGATTACCTTGGAGCCGACGATGTAGGCGGATTCCAATGCCGCATCGAGGCCGGCATAACCTTCGTTTTCCTTCAGCAGGTTTTCGGCCGCGGTAACACCCGGCGGTTGCATGGTGTAGTTGCTGGCGGTACGCAGCACCATCACGCGATCAATGTCGGCGCGGCCGGCATTGTCGAGATAGGTAAGCGACTGCAGCGTGCCGGTTTCTTCCATCGCCGATGACACGAACTCGCCTTTGCCTTCGGTCCAGTAGTCCACCCATTGGTTGGCCCAATCGTTGAGGATGGCGCCGTGCCAGAAGGTAAGCGCGGCGAGGTTGTCGCCCTTCAATACAAACGGTGGTTTGCGGGCATTGGGGTGTTCGGTATACAGATCCCGCGTGGCCTGCAGCGACGGCAGGTCAGGCAACACGATGTCCTTCGTCAATTGAAAGGCCCATTCAGTAAGCTCTGGATTGAGTGCAAACATTTCGCCGGTGGGCGCTGGTTTGTCGGGATCGAACGGGCGGCTGGTTTCGCGGGCGAAATAACCGAAGGGCCAATCGGCCGGCATTTCACGCGGATCGATTTCGTGGCCAAGATCGCCATCCACTGCAAAGGAAGCCCACGCGGCCGAGCCGATCGAGGCATCTTCCGGATCGAAGCCGGCAATGCCGGCCACCAGCCAGTAGGCCTTGCTCACATCAAAACGCGGGTCCATGCCCAGCATCATTACCGATGCCGCCGAATTGGCGGTGCCGATGCCGGTGACCATGGCCAGAATGCCGCTCTGTGGATCGTAGTGCAGATCGTGATGCGCGCCGGACGGGAATACCTGGCTCAGATTGCGCCGCTGTTTCCATAACTGGAACTCGCCGGCCGCGGCATCGTCATCAGTTCCGATTTCGAACATGGTGACGATGACAACCTTCACCGGCAGCGGTGCTTCTGCCGCGCCGACAGAGAGACTCGACAACAACAGTGCGGCACCCCAACCGAGACGCCACGACCAGACCAGCAAACTGCGTTTTATCACGGGTATTTCTCCTGTTAGTGACGTTGATTCATCTGCCAACACCTATGCCCAAGTGTAGCAATAGCCATACCAAGTGTTGTCCGACTGGTCAGCTTTTGCGTTTCTGGTGGCCTTACCAGCGGCAGAGCTGGTAGCGCTTGCAAACAAAGCCATAACTGACAGCGTCTTCCACCTGCGCTGAGGCGGGCGTGGCCAACACCGCCTGTTCAAACGCCGTTATGTTGCTTGCGAACATTGCGAGCAACTGCTGCTTCACCGGCTCGGGCGCGAATGAATACGCCAGCGAGTTGCGGCTGAGCTGTACCAGCTCCGGCCACGACAGATTGAATTCTTTCACGGCCACGAAGAATTCGTCACTCATGTTGGAATCCCACATGCCGCGATCATCGGTGGACAGTGCCACCGGAATGCCGGTGCGCAGGTATTCGGGAAACGGGTGCTGGGAATAGTCGCTGACGTACTGGAGCAGCAGATTCGAGATCAGGTTGATCTCCACCAGATACGGCCCGTGGCGCATCAGCCGCATGGTGTCGTCGTCGGTGATTAGGTTGACGCCGTGGCCGATGCGGTCGGCGCCGAGCAACAGCGTATCGCGCACGTGGGCGTTGGGTTCATCCACCTCGCCGGCGTGGATCGACAGTTTCACCGAGTGATACTGGTGGCGAAGCTGGCGCAGTGTGGCGAGGAAGCGCAGCGGATGGCCTTTGTCGTTGTCTTCGCGACCCACCATGTTGACCGCCACCCACAGATCGCGATTGTTGTAGACGAATTCGTACAGCCACTTGAGCTGCTCTTCCGCGTTGGGAAGGAAACGCAGCAAGGAAAGTTGCAGGCGGACCTGCACCCCGGTTGCAACAGCGTCGGCATCCTGCAGGCGGGCGCGATGGATATCAGCGACTTCATCCGGCGTGAACGGGGTACCGTCAGGGCGCAGGTAGCCTTGCACGTCGATCTGTGGTTCGAGGTACAACAGGCCTTCGTTGGCGAACTCCTGCATATTGCGCACGAGACTGTCGGCATCGAGATACGGATTGACGTAAAGATCGTTCATGCGCTGCCAGTGGGTCTGGAAGAATTCATCACGACCTTCCCACGGCTGGTCCAAGCGCATGCTGTTGAGCCAGCCTTGTTTCTGCTCCTCCGTCATTTCCTGCAGGCGCACGAACTCGTTGCGCTCGCACTCGGGCAGCTTTTCCCAGTTGGACTGCTGCAGGTTGAGGAACAA
>CAISOD010000073.1 GCA_903887045.1 uncultured Gammaproteobacteria bacterium
ACCTGCGCGGTTACCGCTGCGGCAATACAACATGATCTCGGCATCTTTGCCGTATTCGGCAGCCAGCTTTTCCACATCAATGGAGGCCAGTGGAATGTTGGCATCGCCTTCAATATGGTCAGTGCTGAATTCCTCCACCGTTCGCACATCAATCCATACAGGTTGCGACTGGGCGAACGCAGTGGTGGTTAGCAGCAGCAAGGACAGGACAAGGCTTTTCAATATCGACATGGCACGTGCTCCTTCATTGGTGTTGGTGGGTGGCGAGTGATTTTATTTTTGCAGGCGACGCGTCATCAGTTCCTTCACCCGACGCAGAGCTTCCGTGATGTTCTCGGTACTGCTGGCGTAGCTGAAGCGGATATAGCCTTCTCCCATATGGCCGAAGCTGGTGCCGGCCACGGTGGCAACGCCGGCTTCCTCCAGCAACAGCTCTTCCAGTTGCTTCGATTTCATGCCGGTGCCGGTGATGTTGGGAAAGGCGTAGAACGCGCCCTTCGGCATGATGCAGGAGAAGCCAGGCACGTCGTTCAAAAGTTTGACGATCAACTGGCGCCGCTCATCAAACGTGCGCAGCATCATGTCGACGGCGTCCTGCGGACCATTCAAGGCTTCGACACCTGCGCGCTGCACGATGGCAGATGGGCAGGAGTTGCTGTTGATCTGCAGACGTTCGGCATGGTCGATCAGGGATGCTGGCCAAACCCCATAGCCAAGGCGCCAGCCAGTCATTGAATAGGTTTTGCTCCAGCCATCCAGCAGGATGGTGCGATCGCGGATCGAATCGAACTCCATGAAGCTGACATGCTTGAGGCCATCGTAGATCAGCCGCGCATAGATCTCGTCGGCCAGTAGTGTGACATGTGGGTGTTTCTCCAACCCTTTGACGAAGCGTTCGATGGTGTCGCGCTCCAGCACACCACCAGTCGGGTTGGCGGGTGTATTGATGATGATCAGGCGTGTGGCCGGTGTGATTTGCGCCAGCACACGATCGGGGTCGAATGCAAAACCGGTGCTTTCGAGCAGCTCAATGGGCACTGCCTTGGCACCGGTGAACTTGATCATCGATTCGTAGATAGGGAAACCCGGGTTGGGGTACATGATTTCGGCACCTGGTTCTCCGAACATCATGATGGCGAAGAACATCGTCGGCTTGCCGCCCGGCACGATCATCACGTTGTCCTTGTCTATCTGTACGCCCCGGTGCCTGAGGATGTCGCTGGCTACTGCTTCGCGCAGTTCAGGCAGACCTTTTGCAGGCGTGTAGAAATGAAAACCATCATCAATTGCCTTCTTGCCGGCTTCGACGATATTGGCCGGGGTGCGGAAATCCGGTGAGCCAATACCCAGGTTGACGATGCTGCGTCCCTGCGCTTCAAGCGCCTTGGCCTTGGCGAGGATTTTGAATGCGGATTCCGTCCCGAGCCGGGACATGGCTTGTGCTAGCTGCATGATTGCCTCAAAAAAATGGTATCCAAAAGTGGAGAATTGCCGGCTCTTCCGGGTCCGGCACGGTTGCAAAAGTGCTGGCGAGTATACTGCCATTCCGGGATTTTTGCGGCGCACTGTGGTTGAATCGCGCCGCTCGATTGCCGATGTTTTCGTTCCACTACTACCGAGGTATGCCATGACTATTTCCGCACTCAAACTCACGACACTCACACTCGCTGCCGGCCTGTTGTCCGCCTGTGGTGGCAGCACTGAAACTGCCGCTCCTGAAGCCGCCGCGCCGCCTGCCGCAGCTGTTGATTGCCCTGCAGAAGCCGGCATTACCTATTTGTGTGGATTGCAGGGTGCCGAAGACCTGCTGTCGCTGGGCCTCAGTGGTCGCATCCTGGCCTCAGGCATGAGCGACCAGAACAATCCTGGTCATATGTACTTGATCGATCCGGCTACGATGAAGTTCCAGGAACTCATTCATGGCGATACCTTCGCGCAGGCGCCAGACACCGAGCGCTTCCCTGCCTGCCCGGGCCCGTTGAACCTGCAGGCATTCTCCGTGCATGGTCTCAGCGTGCATGAGTATGGCCCCGGCATGTTCGAGGTATACACCACCAGCCACGGTGAACGTGAAGCTATCGAAGTGTACGACCTCAACATCAGCAGCGCCGAGCCTGCCCTCGCCTGGAAAGGTTGTGTCGTGTTGCCGGCCAACACCTTTGCCAACAGCGTGGCCCGTCTCAACGATGGTGGCTTCGTTACCACCAAGATGATGGATCCGGCGCAGGGCTTCGCCTCTGTTTCATCCGGCGGTATCACAGGCCTGGTTTATGAGTGGCATCCCGGTGGTGAAGTAACCGCCATCGAAGGTACTGAATTGTCTGGCGCCAACGGCATTGCCGTGACAGACGACGAGCGCTTTATCTATGTGGCAACTATCGGTGGCCGCGAAGTGGTCAAGTTCGATCGCAGCACTACGCCGATCGGCAAGCAGGTGATGAACATCGATATCGCGCCGGACAACATCCGTTGGGCCAGTCCGACCAAATTGCTCACCGCCGGCAACAACTATGTTTCACCGGATACGTGCAGCGGCCCGACCTGCGCCACTGGTTGGTCGGTGCTGGAGATTGATGCCGAGACGCTGGTTGCCACCCGTGTCGGCGGTGCTGACCAAAGCGTGGCACTGCAAGGTGTCAGCTCGGCGCTGCAGGTGGGCAATGATCTGTGGATAGGTTCGTTCAATGATGACCGCGTTGGCAAAATTGCAAAACAATAAGCCGGCGTGGTTACAGACAACGTTGCAATACAGAGAGGAGCAAGACATGAAATTCACACAGGCTCTGCTGGTATTGGCGGTGTTGGCTGCCCATGTACAAATCGTGCAGGCACAGGAAGATCCCTTTGCAGCAAGCGTTTCGCTCGGCTATGTCGGTACCACCGGTAACACCGACACCACGACCTTCAACTCGGAAGCGTTACTGACGCTGCGCAGCGAGGATTGGACTCATAATGGCAAGTTCCAGGCGCTGGGCTCGCAGGAAAATTCCACCACCAAGGCCGAGCGTTATTACCTGGAAGACAAATCCGATTACAACCTCGATGCAGATCAGTACCTGTACCTGAAGGGCTCCTATCTTGACGACCGTTTCAGTGGTTACGGCTACCAGGCCACCGGCACCGCTGGTTACGGCCGTTATCTGCTGCGCTCTGACAATCTGACTCTGCAAGGCTTTGGCGGTGCCGGTTATCGCCAGAACGATATCATCAACGGCCCCAGTGCCGGCGAAGGCATTGTCACGGTAGGTGAGAAACTGGACTGGGTCATCAGCAGCAACGCCAAACTGGTACAGAGTTTCACATCAGATATCGGAGAACAGCTGTCGATCAGCTTTTTCGAGTTGGGACTTGAGACCAACATCGTTGGTCACATCACCACAAAAATCGCGTTCCAGGCCCGCAACATTTCGGAAGTGCCGGTTGGCAAAAAGAAGACCGACACGCAGACCTCCGTCTCGTTGGTCTATTCGTTCTAGTTCTTGAACGATAGCTCGTAAACGAAAAAGAGCGGCCAAGGCCGCTCTTTTTTTTGGTGCAGCGTTACAGCACATCAACCGTTGTCACGCACCATGTTGATCAGCGCATTGGTGGATGCATCGAAGCGTGTGCAGCTGCTGCCAGCAGTCAGTGCCTGATACACGCTACTGCTCAGCACCTTGCCCAGCTCCACACCCCATTGATCGAATGCATTCATGTTGAGCAGCACGCTCTGCACAAACACTTTGTGCTCATAGAGTGCTGTCAGTGCGCCCAGTGTTGCCGGTGTCAGCCTGCGCATCATGATGGTGTTGCTGGGGCGGTTGCCGGGGCACACCTTGAACGGTGCCAGCCACTGCGCTTCTGCCGCAGGTGTGCCTTGCTGCAGTAACTCGGCGTGCGCCTGCATCTGCGACTTGCCTTCCATCAAAGCCTGGCTCTGCGCAAAACAGTTCGACAACAGATGCAGATGCGCTTCGCGGTTGCTGCTGTGGCTTTCCAGCGCAGCGATGAAATCGGCGGGAATCAAGCGCGTGCCCTGATGCAGCAACTGGTGGAACGAATGCTGACCATTGGTGCCGGCGCTGCCCCAGATGATGCCGCCACTCTGGCTGTCGAGTTTGTTGCCGTCGCGATCTACTTGTTTGCCCAGGCTCTCCATGTCGAGTTGCTGCAGGAAGGCCGGGAATAGATGCAGGTTCTGCACGTAAGGCAGTACGGCGTGGCTCTCGGTGCCGTAAGCGTGGTAGTACCAATATGTCAGCAGGCCAAGCAATACCGGCATATTGGCGGCGGGCTCGCTAATGCGGAAATGTTCGTCCATCTGGTGGGCGCCATGCAGTAGCTCGCGGAAATTGTCCATGCCAACTGCCAGCGCAATCGGCAATCCAATCGCTGACCACAATGAATAGCGGCCGCCCACCCAGTCCCACATCGGAAAGATGTTAGCCGGTGCAATGCCGAAGGCAGCAGCTTTTTCCACGTTGGCGCTGACTGCGACAAAATGTTTGCCGAGTTCGGTAGTGGGCACGCCAGCTGTAAGCGCCCATGCACGCGCAGCGTTGGCGTTCTGCATGGTTTCCAGCGTGGTGAAGGTCTTCGATGCAATGACAAACAGTGTGGTTGCCGGATCAAGTGGCGCGAGCGTCTGTTCGAGATGCAACGGGTCAACGTTCGACACGAAATGACAGGTGAAGTTGCGGACGTGATACGGCGCCAGCGCCTCTGCCGCCATCGCCGGGCCGAGGTCGGAACCACCGATGCCGATGTTGACCACAGTGCGGATGGCTTTATCGCTGTAACCCTTCCACCGTCCTGTATGGACCTTGGCAACAAAATCTTCCAACCGTGTCAGCGCGGCATGCACTTCCTGCTCGCGAGCGCCAGCGTTGCCTGGTGAGCGCAGTAGCATGTGCAGTGCAGGGCGGTGTTCGGTGTTGTTGACTTCGTCGCCACGGAACAGGGCTGCAGTGGCGTCGCGCAAGCCAGCGCGTTCAGCCAGTGCAAACAAAGCCTGCAGTATTTCGCTGTCCACCAGGTTCTTCGAGTAATCCAGCACGAGACCGGCAGCACCCACTATGTAGCGGCGCGCCCGCGAGGGTTCTTCGCGGAACAGGGTAGAGAGGTTGGCCAGTGGTTTCTGGCGGAGTTCGAGCAGTTTTTGCCACTCGGGAGTTTGCGGCAGCGAAACGCGATCAGTCATGGAAATTTCCGTGGTCGGGACTACTGGATTTTGTAATGCAACATGGGTGCCAGACGGCAAGAAGTGTAACGTAAACATTGCCCACGATGGGTGGCGGTTGTACTATGCGCCGCGTCATTGCCGGTATAGCTCAGCTGGTAGAGCAACTGACTTGTAATCAGTAGGTCCGGAGTTCGAATCCCCGTGCCGGCACCATATTCTTCGTGAACGGCAGTAGTGCTACTTGCCAAACATGATCGCAGTTCCTGATCGGTGACTCCGAACGCCGCAGGCGCTGACTTCGTCTGGTTCAGCAAATAAAAAAGGCCACCTTCAGGTGGCCTTTTGCGTTTCTGTACTTCTAGAGTTCGAGGCCTTTTTGGCCGGGGTGCCAGTTGCCCAGCTCGAGTTGGGCTTTGCCAACACCGAGTTGTTTGATCCAGCGGGCGACCGCATCGAGTGTGACCCAGGTTTTCAGTTTGCCTGCGGTGGTGTGGGCTGTGACGGTGCCAGTGCCGTGCTCGGCCTCCACGTAGAACACGCTGCCGTTGGCGATGATGCGGACTTTCTTGACGGCGCCGGCTTCGATCAAGGCGCGCAGCGTGCGTTCATCCATGGGATAGACCTGTGATTTGACGAGTCATGGGTGGCAGGAGATGCCAGCGGCAAGATGGTGCAAATGAAGCGTTTTGGCAACCCTGAACATGGCGCTTACTGCGTCTCCAGCGCGAACAGTTCGGCGAGAATTCGGCGCCAATCGCGGTACTGTTGTTCCAGGGTACCGCTGAGGCGGAACACCGAGTCGTCCAGTTGCAGACTGGTAGGTTCAACCTCATTGGTGAAGCCTTCGCCCAGTTCATCCACGTAGAGTTCCTGCAGTTTGGTCCAGCGGTAGTTGTTGTAGCTCTCCTGCAGGGCACGGTAGCTGCCGCGCGCAAAGTCGCTGCCGGCCGCCAGCTCGCGGGCAGTACGGGCTGCGCTGCTGTCGGTCTGCTCACGCTGGAACTCGCGCCAGAGGTCGTACACCGGTTTCACATCGGCGTAGAACTGGCCATAGGCTGCGTCCACTACGTCGATGAACAGATATTCACGCTCACGCACGCTGACGATGCGGGTGAGGATGGGATCATCAGCGGCCGGTAGACGTTTGATGATGGCCACGCCGTTGGCATCTTCACTGAGGTAGGGCGAGAACGCCTCCGGTACCAGGCCCAGTCCGTAGCGCAGCAGCGCCACGGTTTCGATACGGTTGATGTCGTCCGCCGACAAGGCAGTGAGTTGGCGTTGCAGTTCACGCACGATGTCGGCGAACAGGCCAGCGAAGGCGTCCTCGGCAATGGCATCACCGCTGAGCGTTTCGCTGGCCACTGCATTTCCGCTGAAACTGCGGTCAAGCCAAAGGCGGCCGGTACTGTCGCTGGCCTTGATCGCAAGTTCGAGCACCGCGCCATCCGAGCGCACGATCTCACCACTGATTTTGAGTTCGGCACCGTTGTCGGGTACTGGCAACACGCGCACGGCACCGAAGTTGCCGGTCTGCTCAAGCCGGTAGCGGAGGTACATCGGCAGAAAGCGGGTTTCAGCGGTGCGCACGGCTGCTACCTGTTTCGGTTCAGCGACCGCTGCTGGCGTTTTCGTTGCGTTGGGGGCGACGACAACCGGTGCTGGCGGCCTGTGGACAAAGATGCCGATGCTGACGTCAACAAAGCCATCGCCGCTTTGTGCCTGGGTTGAAGACACCGGAGCCAGCAGCATTACCAGCAACAACGGCCACAGTCTCATTGGCTGCGGCCCTGTTGCGTGCACACGCGATTGCGCGTCAGCGTCAGCTGGCAATCATAGTTGTCTTCCGGTGGATTGAAGCGGGTGTAGTAGTTGCTGATCACCACGGGTACTGCAACCAGATCCGAGCTTACTGTGGTGGTCACATTGAGTTGGCCACCGTCGGGACTCAGGCTGATCTGGTGGCTGATCGCCAACCCGCCGCCGAGTTGCATGCGAAACACCATGCGCTCACTGTTCCAGCCGCATAGATCGTTGCCGAAAGCGTTGCTGCTTTGCACGTACAACAACTCGCCATAGGCGCAGCGCAGGTTGAAGTCGTTCTCGCGTTCTATGTCGATGCCGGCTGCATCCTGGGTGATGTCGAGTAGCGGCATGCGGGTGATCTCTTCGGCGAAGCGTGCGAGTCCGTTGATCGCGTCGGCGTTGACACCTCCAGCCGGTGAGAAGCCGGTGGCCTCTACATTGCTTTGGGTAAACGTGCGCTGGATGTCGGCAATGTAGAGTTGAAATCGGGTGTTGAAGTCATCACTTAGCTGGTAGTTCTTTTCCCAGTGGCCACTGAAGTCGGTAAGTGCGCCACTGTGTTTGGGGGCTACGCTGGTATTGAGTGCGGCCGGGCTCGCGACTTGGTCACTGGCGCAGGCCGTGACAAACAGCAGCATGCAGCTGCTGCCCAAAATGAGCAGACGGTGAAGTAAACGGAAACAGAGCATTGCCAACGACAGACAGCGGGTAAATAACCAGGATGCGGGCATGTTAGCCGGTCTCCCATAGGTAGCAATCAGTTTTCCATTAGGACACATTCCGCAATAATTCCAATGATTTTATGCACATAGAGACATTTCGTGAGATGGCTGTTTAAGAACGCTTTATAAATTGTTGCCGATGAATAACGCCTTAACTAAGCTATTGAAAATTAAAGATAATTTAAGATAAAGAAATTTGGTGCCAAAGTCTTTGTGACTCACTTGCGAGCGCAGTGTCACAATGCCATCCAAGGTTACGCACACAGTTATCCACAGGTTTACATGGGGATATGCAGAATTTCTCCAGTATTTGCAGGGGAAAACCCGTATCGCCGGTGTAACAGATGAGGTTGACCGATCAGTCCGCCGGGCTAGTCAGCAAGAGAAGGCCAATACCATGACGACGACGTACCAATTACAGCTAAGTGTGCGTGACTACGAATGCGACATGCAGGGGGTGGTAAATAATGCTGTTTACCAGAACTACCTCGAACATGCGCGCCATGAGTTCCTGAAGTTGCACGGGCTAGACTTTGCAGCACTCACCAGGGCGGGCATCAACCTGGTTGTCGTGCGCGCCGAGCTGGATTACAAGGGTTCGCTGACCAGCGGGGACAATTTCACCGTTAATACCTGGCTTGAGCAGCAGTCGCGGTTGAAGTTTGTGTTCAAGCAGCAGATCAACCGCGATGCAGACGGCAAGCTCATGCTGGATGCGCTGATCACCGGTACCGGAGTCAACGCCCAAGGCAAACCCTTCCTGCCCGAGCAACTGCTGCCGCTGATGCGGGCGCTGACACACCAGAGCTGATTGTTTTCGTTCACACTACCCAAGGAGCCTCCATGTCACTTCCCAAAATCGGCAATCTTGCGCCGCTGTTTACGCTGCCCGATCAAGCTGGTACCGACCACTCTTTGAAATCGTATCGCGGCCACACCGTACTGGTGTATTTCTATCCGAAAGCACTGACACCCGGTTGCACGGTGCAGGCCTGCAGCCTGCGTGACAGCAAGGCTGCGCTGGCCAAACGCAACATCAAGGTATTCGGCATCAGCCCCGACCAGCCGAAGCTGCTGACGAAATTCACCGAAAAAGAAAAGCTCAACTTCACATTGCTGGCAGATGCCGATCACAGCGTGGCCGACAAATACGGCGTGTGGGGCCCGAAAAAATTCATGGGTCGTGAATACGACGGCATCCACCGCATGAGCTTCATCATCGATCAGGACGGCAAGCTGCGGCACATCATGGAGAAGGTAAACACCAAGACCCACCACGATGATGTGCTGGCGTGGATTGATGCCAACCTGAAGTGATCCAACCTGAACTTATGCAGGTTTTCTACAAACATCATCCGGGCCCCGGCCCCACGCTGATCATCCTGCATGGTCTCTACGGCAACCAGAGCAACTGGGCACCGCAGGCACGCCAGTTGGCGCAGGACTTCAACGTGTACGCGCTTGATGCGCGCAATCACGGTCAGTCGCCGTGGCGCGACAGCATGAGTTTCGCTGAGATGGCGGCAGACGTGGCCGACACCATGGCAGCGCTAGGTCTGAAGGATGCCCACCTGATTGGCCATTCGATGGGCGGCAAGACCGCGATGTGGCTGGCACTGACACGGCCCACATTGGTTCGTAGCCTGAGCGTGGTCGATATCGCCCCGGCAGCGTATCCGGATGCCGGCACCGGCATTATCAGTGCCCTCGGCGCGCTGGATCTGGCGCAACTGACATCACGTGCCGATGCCGATGCTGTTTTGGCCCGGACTATCCCGCAGAAGTTCGTGCGCGATTTCCTGCTCACCAACCTTCAGCGCAGTGAAGAAGGTGGTTGGCGTTGGCGCTTCAACCTGCCAGTACTCACCAGCTGCTTCCGTGAGCTGACGAGTTGGCCGGCAGCACCAGGCAGTTATACCGGGCTGACGCTGTTCATCAAGGGAGAATTGTCGGATTACATCCTGCCGCAACACAGTGCCGCAATGCAGGCACAATTTCCGAACGGCCAGCTGAAAACCATCAATGGCACCGGCCACTGGGTGCACAGCGAAAAGCCGGAAGCGGTGCTGCAGTTGATCAGGAGTTTCCTGCAGACAGCAGAATGAAGTTTGCCTTGAGTTGCGCGAAGAGCGTCCCCGGCGTCTCTGGCCCAACCCTTGCAGGATTTGCGTTCACCCCTCTACCGGGAGACGCCAATGAAAGCCTGCCGCTTGTTGCTGTTTGTCCTGTCGTTCCCTTTCGCCGTTGTTGCACACACTCCTGAAGCAGTTGCACAGACTCCTGAAGCAGAGGTACTGACGCTGGTCACCAGGCTGGGTGGCAGTGTCACTGCCGCTGCTGCTCCGGGCTCGCCGATCGTTGCCATTGATCTGCACGGCTCAGCCGTCACCGATGCCGGGGTGCTTTCTCTTGGTGCAATGCAGCAACTGAAAGTGCTGTTGCTGGGCAGGACGGCGGTTAGTGCGGAAGCCATGAGTGCGTTGCAGGCTTCTTTGCCCGACCTCGTATTTACCGAAGCAACCTGACCAGAGGAGACACAGCGCATGAAGAAGCCATTTTCAAATCATCCATTCAGCCGCCGCGGGCTGCTGCGTGCCGGCACTTCACTGGGCGCTGGTTTGTTGCTGCCCTTTTCACTACGTGCCGCGGCACCAGATCCTGCTACGGTCGTGTTCACGCACACCACTGTGGTCAGCAATGACGCCGGGCGTACGCTCTACAGCGATGTCGCGCTGGTGGTACAGGGCGACAGTATTGCCGCCATAGGCGAGACTGACGCCATGCTCGAAATGTATCCGGGCGCCGAAGTCTATGACGGTCGCAACAAGGCGATCCTGCCCGGACTTATCAACTGTCACGCGCATCTGGCGCAAACCCTCGAACGCGGCTTCAACGAAGACTTCGGCTTTCCGAACAGTGCGAGTCCCAATCTGCCTGCCACGCCCAGAAGCCTGCTGTCAGAAGAAGAATTCACTCTGATGGCAGTGGTGGGCGCGCTGGAAGGTATCCGCTGTGGAACTACCACAATGATCCAGGTTGCCGACAACATCGCAGTGTCTGCGCCGGAACTGGCGAAGTCCGGCCAACGCTGGGTGTTCGCCGAGAACGTGCGTGACAAGGCCAACGGTTCCGGTGCGATTTCACCGGAAAAACTGGCCAGCAGTGAAGCGCCCGTGTTCTCCGCCGACATGCGTGACAAGGGCATGCTGCGGGTCAGTGATCTCCACAGCAGTTGGCACGGTGCGGACAATGGCCGCATCAGCGTGTTTCCGGGCGCCGGGGTTATAGAGGATGCATCACCTGAACTGCTGCGCGCCATCCACGAGTTCGCTGATCAGCACGATCTCGGCTACACCATTCACCTGAACCAAAGCACGTGGGAAGTGGACTACATGCTGCGCTACCACGGTGTGCGCCCCACCGAATACCTGCACAAGCACGATTTCCTCGGGCCACGCTTGTTTGCCGCGCACTGCCGCTATGTGAATGACGCCGAGATTGCGCTGCTTGGCAGCAGCCGTACCATCGTCTCGCACCAGGCCGCGATGGCCGCCAATCGGGGCGTCAGCCCGCCTATCGTTGCATTGCGCGACGCCGGGTGCACGATTGCGCTCGGCACTGACAACAATAACAACGACATCTTCGAAGTGATGCGTGTGGCGATGTTGCTCGAACGCATTCAGCGCACCGACGAACGGCCGGGTTTGAAACCGCAACCTGAAGACGCGTTGAATGATGTCGTGCTGGGTGGCGCACATGCGGCCAATCAAACCGAGCGTCTCGGTTCACTGGGAGTCGGCAAGAAAGCGGATTTGATTGTGCTGGATACTCTCAAGCCGCACCTGACCCCCAACGGCCGCATTCTGTCAGCCTGGATTCACAACGGTCAGCCGTCGGACATTGAATCCGTGATGGTCGATGGCAAGTTCATCATGCGCGACAGCAGGGTATTGACGCTTGATGAAGCGGTGATCATGGCCGAAGCGGACAAGGTAGGCCGCAGGGTGTGGGACAAGGTGCTGGAGAACGGACCGTTAGCGTTGCCGCGGTAGCTAGGCCAAGACGAGCCGGCGACTGCCGGCCGCTGGATATGCCGGCTACTGCAACCGGCAGTTCTTCGAGAACTGTGTCTTGAGGAAATCCATCTGGTCGACACGGATACGCTTGCTGTTGACCAGGGCAAGATACTCGGCGGGATTCGGCTCGTATGGCAGTGCCAACAGTTCCATGCCGGCTTCCTGTGGGGTCTTGTTCTGTTTGTAGTGGTTGCAGCGCTTGCAGGCTGCCACCACGTTGCCCCACACATTTCTGCCACCACGCGAAGTGGGCACTATGTGGTCGCAGCTCAGATCGCGATCGGCGAATTCCTTGCCACAGTACATGCAGAGATTCTGGTCGCGGCGGAACAGGATGCGATTGTTGAGCGCAGGTTTCTTCGGACGGCCACCCTGCAACTCGCCTTCGCAGGCGATGATGCTGTGCAGCACGATCATGCTGCGCTGGCCTGACATCCGCGAAATACCCCCGCGCACAGTGCGCAGCGTGTCACCCAGCGTCCAGGTGACCAGGTCGCGTGCATACAGTGTCGTGGCTTCCTGCCAGGTAAGCCATTCCACAGGGCTGCCGGCCAGATTAAGCCGCAGAATGTGGGAATGCTCGTCGGACTTTTCGATATGAAACATGGTTCGGTACACGGCTCTTGTAATACTGCGGGGAGTCGAAAAAACAGCAACTAGACCTGCAACTACATCAGCACTAAACCAGCAACTACGTTATCAACTACCTCAGTATCTACCTCAGTATCTACCTCAGTAACTACCTCAGTAACTACCTCAGTAACTACCTCAGTAACTACCTCAGTAACTACCTCAGTAACTACATCAGTAACTACATCAGTAACTACACAACCACAAAACATGAGCTCGGCCGAATTTATAGGCACAGGCAGGGGGGCGTCAACACCGGTGACACACGCAGTGACACGACTCCTCCGGAATTAACGAAAAGCTCGTGATTTACCCAGCTAACACTGAACTTTGCTTCCCCCAGTTTCACCCCTCAGGCGAGCTTTCTCCGCCGGAGCCCGACGGGCGAAGCCGAGTAATCAGTGACGAAGTATCCCAACGATTACCTCCCATCTGCTGAACCTCGGCGTAGTAGCTGTCGACCAGCGAGGTTACCGGCAGCGCGGCACCATTGTGTCGGGCTTCCTGCATCGCAATGCCGAGATCCTTGCGCATCCAGTCCACGGCGAAGCCAAAGTTGAACTCTCCATTCACCATCGTTTGCCAGCGGTTCTGCATCTGCCACGATGACGCAGCGCCCTTGCTGATTACTTCCATCACCGCTGCCACGTCCAGACCAGCCTGCTGGGCAAAGTGGATGCCTTCGGACAGCCCTTGCACGACGCCGGCGATACAAATCTGGTTCACCATCTTGGTCAATTGACCGTAGCCGGCTGGACCGATCAGCTTGATGCTGGCAGCGAAGCTACGGATCACGGGTTCGGCTTTGGCATAGGCAGCGGCATCGCCGCCCACCATTACCGTGAGAGTTCCCTTCTGTGCCCCGGCCTGTCCGCCGGATACCGGCGCATCGAGAAAATACAGGCCGTGCTGTTGCGCCGCTGCTGCCAGCTCACGTGCCACGATGGCAGAGGTGGTTGTGTGGTCAACAATCACACTGCCAGGCTTGGCGCTTGCGAAAATTCCTTGCGGGCCTGCCACTACCTGGCGCAAGTCATCATCGTTGCCAACGCAGGTGAAGATGAAGTCTGCGCCCTCGGCTGCGGCTGCTGGAGTAGCAGCTGTGTGGCCGCCGTATTGTTGCTGCCATTCAGTTGCCTTGGCTGCTGTTCGGTTGTAAACCGTGACAGCGTGCCCTGCCTGGACCAGATGGCCGGCCATAGGGAAACCCATGGTGCCAAGGCCGATGAATGCTGTTTTGGATGCCATGACTGCTCCTGTGTGGTGTAAATGGTAGGCGCGCCACTATACTCCAAGGCGCTAACGACTGGTCACTGAAGACACTTCATGAATCTCGAACAATTCCGCCGCGATTACCTGCAAGGCGGCTTGCGCCGCAACGATCTGCCCAACGATCCTTTCGCACTGTTTGCCGGCTGGCAACAACAGGCGATCCAGAGCGGCCTGCTCGACCCTACTGCGATGGTAGTGGCCAGCGTCGATGCTGCTGGACAACCATCGCAGCGCATCGTGTTGCTGAAGAATGTCGACGAGCAAGGCTTTGTGTTCTACACCAACTACGCCAGCCGCAAGGCACAAGAAATTGCAGCCAATGCAAAGGTGGCATTGCTGTTCCCTTGGCATGTGATGGAGCGGCAGGTCCGCGTCAGTGGTGAGGCGACCAAGGTGGACGCTGCGGAGTCAGCCCACTATTTTGCCGTGCGGCCACGTGAATCCCAACTGGCAGCATGGGCTTCGCCACAAAGTACAACAATCGAATCACGGCAGGTGCTGCTCGACAAACTGGCCGAAGTGCGCGGGCAATTCGGTGATGCAGAAGTGCCGCTGCCACCATTGTGGGGTGGTTACCGCGTAATCCCGCACGAAATTGAATTCTGGCAGGGTGGCGGCAATCGATTACACGACCGCTTCTGTTATCGCCGCCAACCCGATGGCAATTGGCTCATTGTTCGATTGGCGCCCTGAAGCAATTACCAGCGCGATTCAACGGTTGTATTGCAACCCGTTCAGAGCATTAAGCGGGCGCCAACACAAACCACAATAATGCCGGCAAAGTCAGAAACGACAGCACAGTTGAGATGACTACAGTGCCGGCCACTTCCTCCGGGCTGCGGTTGTAGCGTACTGCGAACAGGTAGGAGAAAACGGCAACCGGCATTGCGCTTTGCATGATCGTCACTCCACGGGCAACGCCCTGCAGATCAAGCAGGGTTGCAATCAACAGACCCACCGCAAATCCCATCGTTAACCGCAACACGGCGATCAGCAGGCTGCGTTTGATACTGGTGATCTGGAAGCGTGCCAGCGATACGCCCATCGCGATCAGCATCAGCGGAATCGTGAAATTGCCGAGCAGCTTGGTGGTGTTCTGTACCCAGGTCCACGGTTTGAGATCGAGGAACAGGAAGGCGAGCGTGATCAGCACTGAATAGAAGGTGGGATTTTTCAGCAGTTCGCGCAATGACAGTTTGCCTGAAGTAATCATCACGCCAATGGTGAAGCCGAATACCGTATTGACCATGAAATAGGTCATGCCGAGCGTCAGCCCTTCCTGCCCGAATGCCAGCAGGCATAGTGGCAGCCCCATATTGCCGACATTGGGAAACATCTGCGATGGCAGCCAGGTGCGTTGATCCAGTCTGGCGACATACAGCACCAGTGTGCCGATCACTCCAAACAATGCCATCGACGCCAGCGCAGCCGTCGCCATCAGTTTGAACGCAGACATATCGAGGTTCTGTTCCATGAACGACGAAAAGATAAGACAAGGCGCGCCGATTTCCAGTACCAGCCGCGACACGAACGGTGTGTCGAACGCCAGGCCTTTCTTCACCCAGCCATATCCCAGCATTGCGCAGATGAAGACAGGGGCTATTACTTCAAAGATTGTCAGCAGCATGGAGTGTATTCAGGGAGAGGCGGGGCGAACGGAATAGAGTTCATACAGTGCGGTGCCGTCGTTACCGTTGATGGTGGAGAGCAATTGCAGTTGCCAGTTACGTTCGGAGGCAGTGGCAAAGAAGTTGTCGCGGTTGTCAGGGAAGGCGCCGGTGCCCGCAGCCGGCAGCACGAACAAAGCTGTGCCGCTGGCGAGCAGGTTTCTGTAAACGACATCAAGGCCGGCATCAAGCGGTCCCGTGAAGTGGGGCCAGTAATCCAGCACCTGCCTCTCGCCATTCAGCAATGCACTGATGATAGAGCCACTGCCCCAGTCTGTCGTTACTACTGGCATGTTTTCCTGGCGGCTGATCTCGACTGTCAGTGCAGTGGTAGCCGGGTCCCATCTGGCACCCGGGGTGTTGGCGAAACCCTGCAGGTTGCGCAGATCCACCCGCAACGACGATACGCACACGGCAACCACCACCAACGCCGACAGCGCCATCAGTAGAGGCTGCCGTCTGCTGTCAGCAAACGGTTGCCCCAGCGATATGGCCAGCAGCAACAACCACAACGGCGCCAGCGTGGCGAGATGGTGCGGGCCGGTCGCTTGGCGGGTGGCAAAGATTCCGGTCAAGACAACCATGATGAAAATTGCGAAGAACGCAGTCATCTGCCAATCAATCGAACGGTAGTAGCGCGCGGCGAGGCCGGCGGCTGCCAACAGCGCGAGGGTCAATATCTGCAGGTGCGGCGTTGCTATCGCTACCGTATCCAGCGCGGTGGTTGTAACGGCATACACGCCGGTGCCCGACAAGGTATAGCGCGCCAGCGACCACACTTCATTCCAGCGTTGTTGCCAGTCGAAGTTGCCTATCTCGCTCTCGAGCGGCACATTGGTTCGCATATAAGTCAGCAAACCTGTACCGAGCAGTACTGTCACGGCTGCCATTGCGCCACTGAACTTGCTGTGTTGCCGGCAGAAGTCGATGAGCTGGCGCGGATAAACCACAACCAATGCAAGTGCAACAGCAGGGCAAAGCCACAGGAAATTCAGTTTGTCGAAGACGCCGGCTACTACAACTGCCAGCGCTGCCACCAGGTATTTTGGTTCCCGGATTTTGATCCACAACACCGCCGACAACAACAACAGCGAACGGAACAACATCATCAACGTGGTAGGGCCCCAGTCCAGCCGAGTGTGGAACAGCGTTGATGGCTCCACCGCCGCCATGGCCACGAATGCCAGCGCCACCGGACGTGAAAATGCATGCAGTGCAACCCGGTAGTTGAACCACAGGGTCAGCGCGCCGATCAACACCACCGGCCAGCGCACGCTGACTGCCGATACGCCGAACAGTTGGAAGACAGGGTAGTACAGCCAGGCTTTCAAGGCGCCGATGTACGGCATCAACATCACTGGCAGCGAGCCGAAACTGATGTGCTTGAAAATTCCGTTGGGGCCGCCGAGTGCAGCATCCACAAACAGCAATTCGTCATAGTAGAGACCGGGGGTGGCGATGTTCCACCCCGCGATCAGCAGGAATGCCGACAGTGCGACCAGCAGTGCCGCGCCAATCGAAACACGTTTCAGCGCGGATACAGTCATCTTACTTGTTCCAAACCGGCAGCTTTTTCGGCAGCAACGTGTGATTCATGCGCGCATATTGCGGCAGACCGTTGTGGTAGGGCGGGTAATCTTCGCCGACTACCAGCGGCGCGAAGTATTCACGTGCCTTTGCGGTAATGCCGAAGCCGTCGTCAGTAATGTAGTCGCGCGGCATCTTCTTCTCGACGTTGGCGACATCGCTCAGCCTGGCTTCGCCCACCGACCAGCGATACGGTGAGTTACTCTCGCGCACGATGGTAGGCATTACAGCATTCTTGCCAGCCAGGGCGAACTCCACCGCTGCCTTGCCCATCGCATAGGCTTGCGCCACGTCGGTAGCGGATGCAATGTGGCGCGCGGCGCGCTGCAAATAATCCGATACGGCCCAGTGATATTTGTAACCGAGTTCCTGCTTGATCATCGCCGCCATGAACGGCGCCACGCCACCGAGCTGGGCATGGCCGAACGCGTCTTTGCCGCCGGCTTCGGCGAGAAAGGTCCCATCGGCATAGTGGGCGCCTTCGCTGACAACGATCGCGCAGTAGCCGTATTTGCCAACACTTTCTTTCACCTTGGCAAGGAAAGCAGTTTTGTCGAAAGCGATTTCCGGGAACACGATGATGTGTGGCGCATCGCCTTCCTGCTCGGCAGCAAGGCCGGCAGCTCCCGCGATCCAGCCAGCATGACGGCCCATTACTTCCAGCACGAACACCTTGGTCGAGCTTTCGCACATCGAGGCAACATCAAGGCCGGCTTCACGAATCGAAACGGCAACGTATTTGGCCACTGAGCCGAAGCCCGGGCAGCAATCGGTGATCGGCAAGTCATTGTCGACGGTTTTCGGCACGCCGATGCAGGTGATCGGAAAATTCATCTGCTGGCTGAACTGGGCGACCTTGTTGGCGGTGTCCTGCGAGTCACCACCACCGTTGTAGAAGAAGTAACCGATGTCGTGCGCCTTGAAGACTTCGATCAGGCGTTCGTATTCGGCACGATTCTGTTCGACACTTTTCAGCTTGTAGCGACACGAACCAAAGGCACCGCTCGGTGTGTGGCGCAGCGCGGCGATAGTGGCATCGCTTTCAAGGCTGGTATCAATCAACTCTTCGCGCAAGGCGCCGATGATGCCATTGCGACCGGCGTACACTTTACCCAGCCCGGGGCTCTTGCGGGCGGTCTCGATAACGCCACAGGCGGAGGCATTGATAACGGCGGTAACGCCACCGGATTGGGCGTAGAACACGTTCTTGGCTGACACAGGGGCAGACATGGGAGGCTCCTTATTGGATGGGCGGCATTCTACTGAATTCAGTAGAATGCCAACATCTTCCAGACGGCGGAACAGCATGCGCATCCACATCCTCGGTATTTGCGGCACTTTCATGGGCAGTCTGGCCGTTCTGGCCAAGCAGCTGGGGTATGAGGTCAGCGGTTCCGACCAGAATGTGTACCCGCCGATGAGCACGCAGTTGGAGGAGCAGGGCATTGCGCTGTGCAGCGGTTACGATCCGCAGCACATGCTCGACAACAAGCCCGACCTTGTTGTCATTGGCAACACCTGCTCTCGTGGCAATGCGTCCGTCGAATATCTGCTTGAGCACGATTTGCCGTTCACGTCCGGTCCCGGCTGGCTCGCTGACAATGTGCTGCGCGGCAAGTGGGTGCTGGGTGTGGCGGGCACGCACGGCAAAACCACCACCACCAGCATGCTGGCCTGGATACTCGACTATGCCGGCATGGACCCCGGCTACCTGATTGGTGGCGTGCCAAAGAACTTCAGCGTATCGGCCCGGCTCGGCAGCACCGATTTCTTCGTTATCGAAGCCGATGAATACGACAGTGCCTTCTTCGACAAGCGCTCGAAGTTCATCCATTACATGCCGCGCACCTGCATCATGGGCAACCTCGAATTCGATCATGCCGACATCTTCCGCAGCGTCGAAGACATCCAGCTCCAGTTCCAGCATCTGTGCAAAACGATTCCGCAGAGTGGTCTGATTGTTGCGCCCACTGGCTCGCCCGCGTTGGAGCAGGTGTTCGCGGTACAGGGTGAAAAATCGAAATCGCTATGGTGCGGATTGCAGCGCTGCGGCCCGGCGGGTTCGCCCGCTGCCGACTGGAGTTATTCGCCGATCAGCGCCGACGGCTCGGTATTCCGCATCCAGCACGGCAATGACAGCGCCGAAGTGCAGTGGACCATGCTCGGTGACCACAACATGCAGAACGCCACCGCTGCCATTGCCGCGGCAGCACACGCCGGCATCCCGCTCAGGATCAGCGCTGAAGCACTGTCGAAGTTCGAAGGCGTCAAGCGCAGGCTTGAATTGATCGGCAAGGTCAATGACATCAGCGTGTACGACGATTTCGCCCACCACCCCACGGCGATCGAAACCACGTTGAAGGGTCTGCGCGCTGCGATGCAGAAGCAGAAGTCAAAAGGCCGATTGATCGCCGTGATCGAAGCGCGTTCGAACACCATGAAGATGGGTTATCACCAGCACACGTTGGCGGCCTCGGTCGAAGCTGCCGATGCTGTGCTCTGGTACAAGAGTGCAGTTACCAAACTCGATCTCGACGCGATTGCCGCAGCAGCCAAACCGGAATTCCTCTGCATGGACAACACCGAAGCCATGCTGGTGTGGCTGAAAGCCAGGGTGCAGAGCGGTGACCACGTGGTAATCATGAGCAATGGCGGCTTCGAAGGCCTGCATCAGCGACTGTTGGCAGCTTTGAGACAGGGCTGACATGCAGACGCAGATGGAAACCATTGCGCTGTTTCCGTTGAATTCGGTGATGTTTCCGAAAGGACGGGTATCGCTGCAGATTTTCGAGTCCCGCTATGTCGACATGATCCGCCAGTGCCTGCGGGAAACGAGCGGCTTTGGGGTAGTGTTGATTGCCACCGGCAGTGAAGTGGCGCGCAGCGGTGAAAAACTCGACGTGCATCGGGTGGGGACTTACTGTGAGATTGTCGACTGGAACCAACTGCCGAATGGCCTGCTCGGCATCACTGCCGAGGGACGCGGCACATTCCAGTTGGTCGAAACCTGGCGCGAGAGCAACCAGTTGTGCCGGGCGGTGGTACGTTTCCGTCAGCAGGACGCTGTTTCTGCTGTTCCGGTAGAAGTGGCGGAAGAGTTTGCCGAGTACGTTGATTTGTTGAAAGGCCTCTCACGCCATCCGGCCATTGCGGATCTCAAAATGGACGTCAGTTTCGACAATTTGCGTGAAGTGGCGTGGCGTTTGAGCGATCTGCTGCCGATTGCCAACAAGGAAAAACAGACCTTGCTGGAGCTGGAAGACCCGATTGCGCGACTGCAGCAAATAGAGCTCTACATAAGTGCGATGAATCAGTAGCGCGCAATCAGCCAGCGCCGGCAGGCAGCAGCAGGTTATTCAGCACGGCAGCTGCGACAGCAGTCAGCACAATGATGAGCAGGTTCCAGCCCAACAACGCCCAGATGCGGAATTTCTTGCCTTCAGCAGGATAGAAGCCGGTCCTGTCATACTCGCGACCTTGGGTGTTCGTTGGCGGGGCGGCAGATTTATTTTCGTCGGCAGAAGACATGGCATTGGCAACCGGTAGCAGAATGGTTGCATTCTACCGCCACGTTGCACGGTAGTAATGAACGACAGCAATGAACGACGGTGATGAGCATGAAACGACCCTCGATCAAACAACTTGAATACTTTCTGACCGTGGCTCGCGCCTCGAGTTTTCGGGGTGCTGCCGAGCAGTTGGGGCTGAGCCAGCCTGCTCTTACAGTACAGATCGCTGCGCTGGAGGCGGTGCTGGGTATGCAGTTGTTCGATCGCTCTCGGGCCGGGACCTTGCTGTCGCCGGCCGGTCGTGAGCTGCTGCCACTGGCCCGTGAAATCCTCGACCAGTTCCAGCAATTGGTGGATTTCAGCGAACAAGCGCAACACGAGATGGCCGGCACCATACGGCTTGGCGTGTCGCCGACAATCGGTCCTTACCTGTTGCCACGCGTGTTGCCGGTGCTGCACCAGCGTTTCCCGTTCCTGAAACTGCACATTCAGGAAGACGTACCACGCAAACTCGAGGCCGGCCTCGAAGCCGGCGACTACGATCTGATTCTCACCGTGCTGCCGATGAACGCCGGCAACAACCGCATCCGCGCACTGTTTACCGAATCCATCCATGCCGTGTTCCGCACCGATCACCCGCTGGCGAAGAAAGAGAAGCTGCGCGGGCGCGACCTGCATCAGCAGGACGTTATCAACATCGACGATACCCATCATCTGCATCGTCAGCTTGTAACACTGTGCGACAAATACGGTGCCCACCTGCTGCGCCAGCAGGAAGCCAACACGCTGTCGACAATGCGTTTGATGGCCATGATGGGCATGGGCATCGCGTTTTTGCCCGAGTTGTTCGTACAGGCCGAGCTGAATCAATCAGAAAGTCTGATGTCTGTCCGGCTCGAAGACGAAGAACTGACCCGCACCCATATCGCCATGTGGCGCAAGAGCGCTGCGTCGAAACCGCTGTTCCAGAAACTGTCCTATGAGATCAAAGCGATCGCACTGGAGCAGTTTGGCAGCATTCTGGAAGAGGCGCAGACTGACGAAAATATGCCGGAGAATTGGTAGGCAAGACGCGGCTGAGGGATGCTGAGCAAAAGAAAAGCGCCCGCGGCGTTCGAAGCCACTGCACAAAAAAAAGCGCCAGTTTCTTGTTGAAGAAACTGGCGCCATTCATGAATGGTAGCGATGGGTGGACTTGAACCACCGACACCCGCATTATGAATGCGGTGCTCTAACCAGCTGAGCTACATCGCCGTGAAACCGTGAGGGCGCGAATTCTAAGCCGTCACACGTTAAAACGGAAGCCGCCTTTGCCAAGGCTACGGCGCCCAAGGCCGTGGGGTGTTATACGTTGAAACGGAAGTGCATCACATCGCCGTCCTGCACGATGTACTCCTTGCCTTCCAAGCGCCATTTGCCCACGTCTTTGGCGCCTTGTTCACCCTTGTTCTGGATGAAGTCGGCATAGGCAATCACTTCGGCGCGGATAAAGCCTTTCTCGAAATCGGTATGGATCACGGCGGCTGCTTTCGGTGCAGTAGCGCCGATCTTGACCGTCCACGCGCGTACTTCCTTTACGCCGGCGGTGAAATAGGTCTGCAGCCCCAACAGTTCGTAGCCGGCGCGGATCACGCGATCAAGGCCTGGTTCGCTCATGCCGAGATCCTGCAGGAAGGCCAGTTTGTCGTCGGCAGCCAGTTCGGCGATCTCGGCTTCCAGTTTGTTGCAAATAACGACCACCACCGCGCCCTCGGCCTTGGCTATGGTGTTCACCTGGTCGAGGTAAGGATTGTTGCTGAATCCCTTCTCGTCGACGTTGGCGATGTACATGGTTGGCTTCGAAGTCAGCAGGTGGAACTGTTGGATCGTGGCCTGCTCATCCTTGTCGAGGTCGAGGCTGCGCACTGGATTGCCTTGATCTACATGGGCGCGCACCTTGGTCAATACGTCGCGCACCTTGATGGCATCCTTGTCCTGGCCTCTGGCAGCTTTGGTAGCGCGGTCGAGACCTTTTTCCACAGTTTCAAGATCGGCCAGTGCCAGTTCGGTGTTGATAACATCGATGTCGTTCTTCGGGTTGATCGCGTTGGCAACGTGGATGACATTGTCATCGACGAAGCAGCGCACCACATGGGCGATGGCGTCGCATTCACGGATGTTGGCGAGGAATTTGTTGCCAAGGCCTTCGCCTTTGGAGGCACCGGCAACGAGGCCGGCAATATCAACGAACTCAACCGCAGTGGGCACCACTTTTTCCGGTTTGACGATTTCCGCCAGTGCATTGAGTCGCAAATCCGGTACCGGCACGATGCCGGAGTTTGGCTCGATAGTGCAGAACGGAAAGTTCTCGGCCGCTATACCGGCTTGCGTCAGCGCATTGAACAAGGTGGATTTGCCGACGTTGGGCAACCCAACGATGCCGCACTTGATACCCATAACTATTGTCCTGTTCGTCTCTTGATGCCAATACCTTATGCCAATACCAATGCCGGGCTCGCCCGCCGTAGCCTAAGGCGAAGGCCGGGTATGTAACTTGTTCATTGCAATCTGCAGCTTGCCTTCGCTCAACAGCGGCAACAATGCCACCGATCTGGCGATTTCTTCTTCGATGACCGGCACTTCGCTGTTGCGAAAGTCGCCGAGCACATAATTCAGCACCAGCGACGGATCGCCGGGGTGGCCTATGCCGAGTCGCAGACGAGCGAATTCGGCACTGCCGAGTGCGCGTATCACATCACGCACACCGTTGTGGCCGCCGTGACCGCCGCCGGTTTTCAGGCGGGTAGTACCAAGCGGCAGATCGAGTTCGTCGTAGGCCACCAGGATCTGCGATGGTTCGAGCTTGTAGAACTGCGCCAGCGGCTGTACCGATTCGCCGCTTTTGTTCATGAAGGTAGTCGGGAACAGCAGGCGCACTTCATTGCTGCCAACCGTAATGCGGCCGGTCAACCCTTTGTAATGGGTTTCCGGTTTGAGTTCGGTCTTGTAGGCAGCGGCCAGACTGGCCAGGAACATGGCGCCGGCGTTGTGCCGGTTGCACTGGTATTGTTGGCCCGGATTCCCCAGGCCAACTACCAGAGCGATACCTGCGCTCATGACACAGTGCAGCTACGAGCGTCGGATTACGTCTTCGCCGCAGGCTTGGCTGCGGGCTTCGCGGCAGGCTTGGCGGCAGCAGCCGGTGCAGCAGCTGCAGCAGCTGCTGCAGCTGCCGGGGTCTCTTCGCCTTTCTTGATGACGTTGATCGACACCACAGCATGGTCGCCGCTGGCGCCATGGCTGAGGGCAACGCTGCGCACGCCTTCCGGCAGTTTCAGATCAGAAATGTGCAGCGAATGGCCAAGGCCGAGTTCGGCAATATCCACTTCGATGTAGGAAGGCAGGTACTTCGGCAAACACATGATTTCCAGTTCGGTCATCAAGTGCGATACCACGCCGCCGCCTTGTTTGACGCCGACCGAGATGGCTTCGTTGAGGAAGTGCAGTGGCACCTTGATGTGTACTTCGCGGTCTTCACGCACGCGCAGGAAGTCAGCGTGCAACAGGCGCGGCTGCGCCGGGTGACGCTGCAGGGCTTTGATGATGGCACTCTCATCAACGCCATCTACTTTCAGGGTAACTATCGAGGTGTAGAACGCTTCGTTCTCAAGTACATAGGCCAGATCCTTGTGGCTGATGGAAATGTTGGCTGGGGCCTTGTCGGCGCCGTACAGGATTGCAGGTACGGCCGCTTGTTTGCGACGCAGGCGGCGGCTCTCGCCTTTGCCTGTGGTGGTCCGGCTCTGGGCCTGAAGAATGAACTGTTGCTTGGACATCGTGATTTCCTCTGGAACCGCTCCCGTTGTGCGGGTCGGGTTCTCCGTTGGTAATGTGGGCTTTTGCCCGATTATCCCTTCCTCTGTCTGTAATCAACAGTGGCGGGGTTTGCCTTCAGTGATGCGTGCTCGCGGGATTAACCCTCGTCGAACATCGCGCTGACGGATTCTTCGTTGCTGACGCGGCGAATGCTCTCACCGAGGAAGCGTGCCAGCGGCAGCTGGCGGATCTTGCTGCATTTGCGGCCGGCTTCACTGAGCGGAATGGTGTCGGTGAATACCAGCGAATCCAGTTTTGAATTGTTGATGTTGTCGATGGCATTGCCCGACAGCACTGCATGGGTGCAGTAGGACACCACCCGGGTGGCGCCTTGTTCTTTCAAGGCATCGGCAGCTTTGCACAGCGTGCCGGCGGTATCGACCATGTCGTCAACAATCAGACAGGTGCGTCCTTTCACTTCGCCGATCAAATGCATCACTTCGGTTTCATTGGCCTTCGGCCGCCGCTTGTCGATGATCGCGAGATCGGTGCCGAGCTGTTTGGCGAAGGCGCGGGCGCGTACTACGCCGCCGATGTCTGGCGATACCACAGTCAGGTTTTCATAGTTTTGCGCGCGAACATCTTCCACCAGCACGACCGACCCATAAATGTTGTCGACCGGGATGCTGAAGAAGCCCTGGATCTGTTCGGCGTGCAGGTCGATTGTCAAAACCCGGTCGATACCGGCAGCGCTCATCATATCGGCTACCACCTTGGCGCTGATCGGCACGCGGGCCGAACGCACACGACGATCCTGGCGGGCATAGCCGAAGTAGGGCACGACAGCGGTAACGCGATGGGCGGATGAGCGATGCAGGGCGTCGGCCATCAACAGCAGTTCCATCAGGTTGTCATTGGTAGGCGAACAAGTTGGCTGGATGATGAACACATCCTGGCCGCGAACGTTCTCGTTCAGCTCGACGCTGATCTCGCCATCACTGAATTTGCATACGTTGGCACGGCTTAGCGGTACCCCCAACCACTTGGCCACTTTGAGAGCCAGTTCGGGGTTGGCATTGCCGGAAAAAACCATCAAATTGTTGGCCATGCGGAACCTTGCCTTTGTTGACTAACGTGTCAGTGCTTGTTGCCTGTATGGCTGGGGTGGCTGGATTCGAACCAACGTATGCCAGGATCAAAACCTGGTGCCTTACCGCTTGGCGACACCCCAAAATCCGTGTTGTTACTTGTTAATGCAGTTACTTGTTAATGCGGTTACGTGCCATTGCTGTTGCTTGCCAGTGCTGCGTGCAGCGGGGATTGATTGACCCCCCTGGCGACAAAACCCCGACCTTCCGCAAGATGCAAGCCGGTTTGAACAGCTCGCCACCGGCACATGATCGCCGTTGCCTGCTCTCTATCAGTGCAGCTTGCAAACACACTGGACCCGGTGCCTGACATGCCGGCTTCGGCGAACTGGCCGAGCCATTCCAAGGCTGCCCTGATGGGCGGGTACAACTGGCTGGAGACGGCTTGACAGTCGTTCCGGCTACCCGAAAACGGAAAGGCGCGCATTGTCGTGGAGGGGCTATTCCTTGTCAATTCAGGGTGGCAAAAGATTTCCCGTGTCGCGACGGTGCAGGCAGGGGTCAATACCACATACCAGCGCTGTGGAAGTACCTGATTTTCCAGCTCTTCCCCGACCCCGGCCGCGAAAGCCGTATGGCCATGCACGAACACTGGCACATCGGCCCCAAGCTGCAGCCCCAACTGCTCCAGTGCCGGCAACGACAGGCCGCACTGCCAAAGCCGGTTGAGGCCCAGCAACGTGGTGGCGGCATCGGAGCTGCCGCCGCCGAGTCCGCCGCCGGCTGGCAGCCGTTTGGTCAAGTGGATACGGCAATGGGCGGGTCGGGTGGCATACGGTGTCAGTAAGCGGGCGGCTCGCAGCACCAGATTGTCGTTGGTACTGAGTGCTGGGTCGCTGCAGGTCAAGACGAGTCCTGGGCCGGCATCAGTGTCGAAGGTTAGTTCATCACCGTAATCCAGTAACTGGAACAGGGTTTCCAGCAGGTGGTAGCCATCCGCACGCCGGCCGGTAATGTGCAGGAACAGGTTCAGCTTGGCGGGGGCGGGAAGTGTCAGCATGTCAGGGGGCGGATGGACTCAATTGCCATTCACGTACCAGGAATGTCAATTGCAGCTCGCCTGCTACGAGACGGATGCGGCCGGGTAGTGGCACGCTGTCGACTGCTGCGTAGCGGTCGTAGGTAAGTTGCCAGCGCCGACCGGCACCATCGTCCTGTGTCAGCGTACTCAGCAGGTTGTCGGTATCGAAACCAAGGGTACCGCGCAGGCCCGGCACGGGCAGGCCACGAACCCAATACAACAGGTGGGTGGCTGGAAAATCGAAGCTGAGGTAGTCGCGCGTCAGCGCCTGTAGGCTGGGCAGGGTTACCGGCGCTTCACCGGCCTTTTCAACAACAACACTGCTGTCACTGCCGGTGACGCGAGTAGTGCCCAGCCCCAGTATCGTACTGCTGAGTGTGATGTCGAAGCGTTCAGCCTGTTGTTGCCAGTTGATGTTGACGGTGTCGGACTGGTTTTGCTGGCGAACATTGAGGCGGCCGGAGAGTTGCCAGTCGGTCCGTGCCAGCACGGCAGCGCTATGACTGGCGAAATCAGGATTGGCGATACTGCCGACTTCAGGTCGGGTGGCGCAGCCGGCGAGCATTGCAAGCCACAGCGGCAATAGAAGCAGGAAGCGGGCTGCAGTTACTGCAGTAGTCACACCAGAGGTCACAAAAATCAAAGTGACGCGGCGGGATTGAGTCGCTGCATCGCACTGCGGATGTGTTCACTGTCGGGCTGCGTGGCAAGCGCATTGCGCCACACGCGGGTGGCAGCCGACTTGTCGCCCATCACCCACAACACTTCGCCCAGATGGGCAGCCACTTCGGCATCGGGAAACAGTTCATAGGCTTTGTCGAGATTAGTGCGTGCCTCCGGGTACATGCCGAGTTTGTATTGCACCCAACCGAGGCTGTCGATGATTGCCGGATCATTCGGCGACAGTTCATTGGCCTTGCGAATCAATTCATAGGCTTCCTGATAGCGGTTGGTGCGATCAGCCAGTATGTAGCCAAGGCTGTTGTAGGCCACCGGACTTTGCGGCTGCAGTTGGATGATCCTGCGCAAATCGGTTTCCATCAGCGCGAGGTTGTTGGTTTCCTGGCTCAATACCGAGCGCAGAAAGAGCAAATCGACGTTGTTCGGGAAGGCTCCGACCGAGCTGTTCAGCAGTGTGGTGGCTTCAGCGTAGCGCTTTTCGTCAATCAGAATGTTGGCTTCCACCGAGAGCAGTGGAGTGTTGAGGTCGGCATTACGGAAGCGGATGTTCTGCAGGTGTGTGTGCACTTCATCGTAACGGTTGGCGCGCACCATCAGCTCGGTCAGGTTGCGCAGAGCCTGCATCATATTGCTGCCGGCTCGCACCTGCATATAGTGCTCGATCGCCTGGGTTGGACGATTTTCCTGGCCGTCGATGAAGCCGAGGTAGTAGTGGGCATCGTCGAGCTTTTGGCCATTCAGTACCAGTCGTTGCAGATAAGCTCTGGCTTCGGCATAGAGATTTACCTCCATGCTGAGCAATGCCAGCGAATAGAGCAGGTCGTAGTCGGACGGATTCTGTTCTACCAGCACCGAAAACTGGGCACGGGCTTCGGCGTAGCTGCGATCATTGATCAACCGACGGCCGTACAAGTACCGCAGATCCTTGTGGCCCGGATAAGCCCGCACGCCTTGCTGCAACCGGCGCAGCGATTGTTCGCCCTGCTCCAGCTGATCCAGTAACTGCACTTCCAGCACCACAAGATCGCCGCCACTGATGGTTTCTGTGCTGGCAGCCGCAGTCAATTGCGGGTCACGTTCGCGTTGTTTGTCTTTTTGCTCAGCTTCACGCAGCATCTGCCGGATCAACAGCAGTGCCGACTCGGGATGTTTGTCGATCTGGTAAAGATGCGACAGGCTGAGCCGCAGCGAATCATTCTGCGGATGACGCATCAGCAGCGTTTCATAATCGTCGATGAGGCCTGTCAGTACCGGAGTCGGGTTTGCGTTGGATGTGGTCGCAATCCGGGCCGACAACAGGCGGAAATCCACTGTCTCACCCTGTTCGAGCAAGACTTCGAACTGGTCGAAAGCGTCGCGGTAGCGCGCCAAAGTAACCAGTTCCAGCGCAATTGTCTGTCGTGGCTCCACCGCATCCGGTTCTTGCAGCAGCCACAGTTGGGCCATTTCGATTGCCAGTGTCGGTTGGCGGGAAAAAGTGGCGATGCGTGTTGCCCGCTGGATGATGCTGAGATTGCTGGACTCGCGCGCCATGGCAGCATATTCGTCGAGTGCCATGTCGCTCTGACCACGCTGGCCTGCCAGTTCGGCGATGATGGCGCGGGACAGTTGGTCTTCGGTGAAATTTCCGAATTTCTGCTCTTCCTTTACCGGCTCTGCTTCAGCATTGTCTGGCGATTCTGCCGTGGGTGTTACCGATTGCCGCGCAGTTTCCGCGGTAGCCGGCGGCGTTGTGGTCGCAGGCCCGGACGAAGTCGAGGTGGTGGAGCAGGCTGTCAACACCAGGGTGGAAGCCAGCATGATGGGCAACAGGTGCTTGCACCGGAGGAGAATGCCCGGCCTTGTGGTGAGTATTGGGGAATATGGAAAGGTCATGGCAGGAGTATAGCCACACCGTCTGTACCCTCACAATCGTGCCAGTTCGTCGATCATGTCAGAAATAAGGTTGGATTCATGTGGGTTGCTGCTGCCCCAAGGTGGAGCTTGGTAGAGGTTACCGGCTAAAATGCCGTTTCACTTTTCCGGATCTCCCCTTTTCATGTCGCTGCTGGTGCTTGGCATCAACCACAACACCGCCACGGTTGCCGTGCGCGAGAAAGTGGCGTTCGCTCCGGAACACATGCAGGACGCCCTGCAGCAGGCGTGTGCCCGTGCCGGTCTCAGCGAAGTGGCGATATTGTCCACTTGCAACCGCACCGAGCTGTATGCAGTGCCGGAAAAATCATCGCACCTGCACGGCACCAGTGCCGAGGAAGCCCAGGCCCGCACCGCAGTCAGCCGCTGGCTGTGCGACTACCACGGCCTTGATGCCGCCGAACTCGACGCCGTCCTCTACTGCCATCACAACGAACAGGGTGTACGCCATCTGATTCGGGTGGCAAGCGGGCTGGATTCGATGGTGCTGGGTGAACCGCAGATCCTTGGGCAGATCAAATCGGCCTATGCGGTGGCGCAGCAGGCGGCCACGCTCGGCACTACGCTGTATCGCACGTTCGAAGAAGTGTTTGCCGTTGCCAAGGAAGTCCGCACCGAGACCGCCATTGGTGAAAACCCGGTATCAGTGGCATTTGCTGCCGTAACGCTGGCGCAACAGATTTTTGCCGACATCCACGAGGCAAGCGCACTGATGATTGGTGCCGGCCGTACCATCGAATTGGTGGTGCAGCATCTGAAAGAAGCCGGTGTCGCCAACATCGTCGTGGCCAACCGTACACTCACCAATGCGCAGGAACTGAGTCGCAAATACGGGGTGCGCGAAGTATTGCTGTCGGATATCCCCGAAGTGCTGGAAACCACTGACATTGTGGTGTCGTCCACCGCAAGCCAACTGCCGATACTCGGCAAGGGTGCAGTGGAGCGTGCGCTGAAGGTACGTCGCCACAAGCCGATCTTCATGGTCGATCTTGCAGTGCCGCGCGATATTGAGCCGGAAGTAGCCGAGCTTGAGGACGTCTACCTGTATAGCGTCGACGACTTGCGTGAAGTGATCGACAGCAATCTGAAGAACCGTCAGGAAGCCGCACGCGAAGCCGAAGTCATCATCGACAAGGGCATCGATACTTTCATGCGCAAACAGCGCGGTCTTGGCATCGTTGCCACCTTGCGGAATTTCCGTGAAAAGGCCGAACAGTTGCGGGACATCGAACTGGAAAAAGCGCTGAAGTCGCTTGATCGTGGCGCCGATCCGCGTGAGATGATGAAGGAGCTAGCGCGGCTGCTCACCAATAAATTGATCCATGCACCCAGCGTGCAGATGAAAAAAGCCAGTGCTGATGGCCACCACGAACTGATCCATCTGGCCGAACAATTGTTCGAGCTGGAGGCCAGTAACGAAGCAGCCCCTCACGCCACTACGCCGGCAGCCAAACAGCAATAACCATGATGAATCCCTCGATAGTGTCCAAGCTCGAATCGTTGCTCGAGCGACATGAAGAATTGCAACACATGCTCAGCGACGCTGAAGTAATCTCGGTACAAGAGAAGTTCCGCAATTTCTCGAAGGAATATTCCGAGCTCGAACCAGTGGTGTTGTGCTTCCGCCAGTTGCAACAAGCCAAGAGCAATATGGCAGAGGCCGAACTGCTGCAGAGGGACAGTGATGCCGATTTGCGCGCCATGGCGGCTGACGAAATCGCCAGCAGCAGCAAGCGTATCGAAAGTCTGGAAAGCGAGTTGCAGAAACTGTTGCTGCCAAAAGACCCGCGCGACGGCTGTAACATCTTCCTCGAAATCCGTGCCGGTACCGGCGGCGACGAAGCGGCGATCTTCTCGGGCGACCTCTTTCGCATGTATTCGCGCTACGCTGAATCGAAACGCTGGAAGCTGGAAATCCTCAGTGAACGTCGTGGTGAGCACGGCGGTTACAAGGAAGTGATCACACGCGTCGAGGGCGACAATGTGTACGGCCAGCTGAAGTTTGAAAGCGGCGCCCACAGGGTACAGCGCGTGCCGGAAACAGAAGCTCAGGGTCGTGTACATACGTCAGCCTGCACGGTGGCGGTGATGGCTGAACTGGCAGAGCAGGCGGAGATCGAATTGAACAAGAGCGAGCTGCGCATTGATACTTATCGTGCGAGTG
>CAISOD010000074.1 GCA_903887045.1 uncultured Gammaproteobacteria bacterium
GTTGCCAAAACAGCTGTACTCAGTAGCGGTAACGTACTCCTGTCTCGAAAGAGCGGCCTGCTTCGGGTGCAAAACTGCGCAGATACGAGGTCGACAGCCTTATCGTGTCGTTGCCAAGGTTGCGGCCACGCACGAAAAGCATCAGCTCACCATCACTGCCCATGTTGATCGTATAGTCGGCCCCGACTTCGACCTTGGTCCAGCCTTCGCTGGCAAGCTCCAAGCTGCCCGGTCGATCCTGGTCGTCAGCACGCAATACCGATGCATAGGCATTCCATGCGCCCTGACTGAATTGCAGTTCAGTACCAAGGCGCATCGGCGGCAGTCGAGGCACATCGCCACTGCCGGCAAGAGTGCCGCGAATCGTGTCTCCGAAAACCCGCAGCATGAACTGCTCGTTTATCTGCCAGTCGAGATCCACTTCAACTCCGCGGAATTCTGCATCCTGCTGCTGATAAGCACGTACCGGCAATTCCCCGACCATCGCACCAGTGGCGACTTGTGCGATGTAGTCGGAGAAATCATTGTTGAACAACGTGACAGTGGCGTCGATGGCGTTGAGACTCCATGCGAACGTCAAGTCGATATTGCGTGAGCGTTCCTCCTGGAACGAGGTGTCGCCAGTTTCACAGGCTCCAGTGGCGAAATGGATTACGCAGTCGTCGGTATCGACAAGGCCGTAGTTGGAATACAGCTCTTCAATCGACGGTGCCCGCTCTGAGTGGTTGAGCGACAGACCTATGGTCAGCGGATCGCTTTGCTGCCACAACACCGAGCCAGACAGGTTGTTGGTGCTGAACGAGCGAGCAGGTGCCTTCGAGTTCTGCGGTGCGTATTGATCACGGCTCAAGCGGGCGCCGAACTCCCAGGTGAGTGCGCCGGCGTGATAGTCCTCGACGACAAAGAGGCCGCGGGATTCGATGTCAGTGACCGGGATAAAGCTTTCATCTCCTGTTGCGCCGAATTCTTCGTCGCTCGTCTGCAGTCCGATGGCGCCATGCCAACCATTGGTTTCTGCATGGGTAAGCTGCATGCGCTGCTGCCAGGATTCATTGTCGAAGCGGGTGCCGACAACTGTCTGGTTTTCCAGTTCGGCATGTTGATAGTCGATACGGCTGAGTTTGTAGCTGATCTGTTCAATCCAGGGCGCAACATTGCGCCAGCCTGCATCGATATCGTAACGCTGGCGTTCCATGTCGATGGATACGGTGTCGGCTGCGGCCTCGTGCGCATGATCGTCCCCTTCCACATGTGCGGGCTCGTCTTCCTCGTGGCCATGGTCGTGAGCTCCGGGGGGCAGGCCGTATTGGTTGTCCAGTACTGAGTAGGCAAAGCCGACATGGCCGCTGTCCAGCACCCAGGTGACACCGCCGGTGGCATTGGTGGTTGCGCCGCCGGTATTGGCGATGTAGCCGTCGGTATTGGTGATCTCTTCGTGCTCTTCGTCGCCGTGCTCCTCTTCATGTGCTGCTTCTTCGGCAGCAATGTAGGCGGGGTCAATTGCCAGGCCGGGAATATCAAGGTCATTCCAGCTGCGTTTGACGCCGTCTAGGTGCCACACAAGATTGCCGGTGGCGAAATCCAGCGAACCTACCGTGGTTTTCAGATCTGCTGCACTGTCCCGGCGGGTTTCAACAGCAAACTCCGGTTTGGCAGGCAGCACGCTGCTGAAGCGGCGATCAATCACGTTGACGACACCCCCTATAGCGCCGCCACCATAAAGCAGCGTGGCGGGACCGCGCAGCACTTCGATGGACGTCGCCAGCAGAGGCTCCACCGTTTGCGCGTGATCAGCCGAGTTGCCTGATGCATCGGCATTGGCAATGGAGTTGGTCAGATTCATCACGCGGCGACCCTGCTGGCCGCGAATGACGACTTGTCCAACGGCAGGCCCGAAGGATGCACTGCTGATTCCGGGTTGTGAGGACAGGGTCTCGCCGAGCGTGGCGCGTACGGCCTTGTGCAATTCTTCCCCGGTCATGATGGTGACAGGCAGTGCGGTTTCCGCACTCTTGGTATGCAGAGCAGTGGTAATCAGTTCATAGATTTCTTCGCCGGCAGCGCTTTGGTTTTGGGAAGGAGCGTTTTGGGCAAGGGAGACACTGGAGGCCAGCAGGCTGAGCGCGAGCGGCATGGAAATGGAGTGTTGCATGGAGACTTCCTGGATACGTAAAACAACAATGAGCCTGTCGTGCAGGCAGAGACGTATGTGGATGAAGTCCATGAGGCGCTGAACATAAGCGGGCGAAGCAAAAATACGACGCGCCGCCACCATTCGCGGTGCCCGGATCAGCCGGTCAGGGACTTCAGCAGGAAGTAATGGGCGGGGCACGGCCCTGATAGGGCGAGGTGAAGGGAGCAGCTGGCGTCGCAGGTGGAAGCACAGCTGTAGTGGCGCGTGCAGCCGGCACCAGTCGTACCAGGCCGTGCGCATATTCGGAATCGTCGCCCAATGTCTGTAAATGACACAGGGCACAATCGACGGTTTCCTGGGCGTGATTGTGCAGCGGTGATGCCTGCAGTACCTGTCCGCCAAAGACTGTCAACGCCAGCAGGCTGACGAGCCAGAGGTTCCGACAATGTTTGAGCAGGCTGGAGAGCATCGAAACGGTCTGCAAGGTGAAGGCCTTCAGTTTAGTAGCCACCGGCGTGAGCTGTAAATCAGTGGTTGCGCCGGCAGCCATCGAAGCCCTGATCTTCCTACCCGATTCTTTGCTGTACATCAGCCAGTGTGAGCCCTGTCAGTTCAACCGTCTTCAAGGGCTGATGCTCGCCTGCCACGATGCGCACTGCACTGATCGGCAGATTGAGGGTGCTCGCCAGCAACGCACATACAGCGCTATTGGCGCGGCCCTTCTCGGGCGCTGCGTTCACTTTCACCTTCAGCTTGTCACCGAACCATTCGACACCCGGGCGGCTAGCGCCGGCAATGACTTTCAGTTGCAGTCGCAGCGTGAGTTGCGCTGGCATCGCTATGGTGGCTCAGGGTTTGAAATAGTGGTGCGAGAGCAGGTGTTCCTTGCCCTTCGGCACCAGCAGCAGATTTTTGTACAGCCGTTCCGGCAGGAAGGGGTAGAGCAGGGCGCGGCGGGGTTTGAACAGGCGCGTCAGTTTGCGGCGCAGGAACCCGAATGGCTGGTTGACCCAGTAGGTACGGTCGTAATTGCTGCCAAGCACCCACAAGTTGTAGTGCTGCTGCAGGAAACTCAACTCGGGCGAATGGTTGAGGCGTTCGATTGTCAGCACATCGTTCCACTCCATGGTCAACCACGGCAGGTCGCGCCGCAGAGTCTCCATCAAGCCCCGCAACACGTACACCTCGTGCGCCTCGACATCGATCTTGATGAAGTCGATGCGGCCCAGCCCGTGCTGGCGCACAAATTCGTCGCCCGTCTGTTTGTTGACTTCAACCGGCTCCACCCCGTCTGCCCGTTGATCGAAGCTGGACGCACCAAAATTGCCCTGCTTGACCATATGGATGGTGGCGGTGCCGGCTGTGTCCGACAGGGCCATAGGGTGTGTGTGCACATGCGCAAGACCGTTGGCCGCCACGTTGTCATGCAGCAGTTGATAGATGGCGGGAATCGGCTCAAAGGCATGTACGCTGGCGGCACGGGTGGCAAAAGCGAGTGTGTGGTTGCCGATGTTGGCACCGATGTCCAGCACCACCGGTTCTTTGATTCTGCCAATCAAATCAAGGAGCAATTCCAGATTTTCCGGTTCGTACAGGCCATGCAGGGCAATCTTGTCACCAACATGATCATTGCAGAATGCTGTAATCCGGTGACCCAGTCGGGTATGGAGAGTGCGGGTAATTGGCATGGTTACGGCAGACTAACGGCAGACAAAGGGGGGGCAAACTCCCAGCAGGGAGCTGATTGGTGGCAGCTAGATTACACAGGTCTTGCCAAAAATTTCCATTGACTTCACATAATCGGAAGCGTTCCCATCATCGGTAGGGAAGAAGTACCAAGAACCGGCTGATGCACCATAGTAGTGCTTTGTTTCTGCCGGGAATCGTGCCGATCGCCCTGACCATGCGCTTGCTGTGGGGGCAAAGCGTTATGGCTACAACTTTCATTCATCCACACAACCAAAGGGGAAACTTGGTGAATAAATCAATTTTTGGAGGCTACAAAGCCAAAGCCTTGGCGATTTCAGTATCGGCAATCGCTGCAGGCCTGGCAGTAACTCCTGCGCTGTACGCGCAGGATCAGGTAGAAGAAATCCAGGTTACCGGTACCCGGATTCGTAATACTGACGGCATGGTAACCCCGGTTCCGGTAACGGCCATGTCAACTTCGGAACTGAATTCCTTCCAGCCAGGTTCCACCGTGGCTGAACAGCTTTCAACGCTCCCGCAATTCTTCAACAACGGTACCTCCCAGCGTGGCGGTGGTGTTCTTTTTGGCGATGGCGGCGGCAGCTATCTGAACATGCGTAACCTCGGCAACAACCGTACTCTGGTTCTGTTCGATGGTTCACGCGTAGTACCCGCGGACAAGCGAGGTTCCGTTAACGTGGATACCCTCCCGACTGCGCTGATGCGTACTGTCGACGTGGTAACCGGCGGTGCTTCTGCTGCTTACGGTGCAGACGCCTTGGGTGGTGTGACCAACTTTGTACTCGACCGCGACTTCCAGGGTTTGAAAACCGAAGTAGGCACTGGTATCACCGAAGTAGGCGATGGCCAACGATGGAACTTCTCTATAGCTGGTGGCAAGAAGATCGGTGAACGCTTGAATGTCATCGGCTCCGTGCAGGCCTTGGAAATCAAACAGATCAACCGTGAAGCTGAAGACCTGGAAGGCGACTGGTACCAGCGCTGGGGCACGGTAACCAACCCTGCCTGGGTTTCTGCAGCTGCAACCCCTAACGTTCCACAGCGTCTGACCTTGCCCAACGTGGTATCCAGCGAACACAGCCCGACAGGTGTGATCTGGGCCCGTACCGGCCCCAACGCTGGCAACAGCAATGGCACTTTGGTTCCTGGCTTTACCATGAACGGCATGACTTTCCTGGAAGACGGCTCTGATGTGCGCCCTTTCATCAAAGGTGATGTTTACGCTGCTCCCAACCGTTCCGGCAGCACCAAATCCATGTCGGGCGGTCCTGAAGCTGCAATCGGCAACCGCGCATTCGGTTCCGGCGTTGCCGGTAACCAGGTAATCAGCCGGACTGCCTTTGGTGCTGTGAAGTATGAATTCAGCGAATCACTGAGCGGTTTTGCGCAGATTATGGCTGGTCGCTCTGAATCCAACACCGTATCTTTGCGCGGTGGGTCCTCGCTGCAGGACGGCTGGTTCGCCACCATCTATCGTGAAAATGCGTTCCTGCCGGCCAGCGTTGCCAAGGCAATGGACGCTGCCAACATCACTTCCTTCCAGCTGCATAAACTGGGTTCTAACCTGGGTGCCAATGAGCCTGGCGTAGGCTCGGATAACAAAGGTGTGTTCGGTACCTATTCATGGAGTGTGGGTTTCGACGCTGTGCTGCCCAATGGCTGGGATATGCGCGCTTCCTGGCAGCAGGGCGAGTCGCACAAACGTACCGGTATCTATGACGAAATTCGGGTAGACCGAATGTTCCTGGCGATGGATGCAGTTCGCGATCCGAAAACCGGTGCAATTGTATGTAATGTTCAACTGTACAACCCGACTCCTGCGCAGTTGCAGGCGTCGGTAGCCGGTCGCCTGGCTTCGCCTGGTGGTGCTCCCGGTGGTACCGGCCAGGTGCTCAGCACTGCTCCACTGCTGTCACCGATCGGTCTGGACAACACTGTGCGGGATTGCGTTCCCTATAACGTATTGGGCCAGGGTAATACCAACAAGGCCGCGCTGGACTATCTGGTCACTCCGAAAATGGGCGACAGCTATGTAAACCAGGATTTCGCTGAAGTATTTGTAACCGGCGACCTGATTGAAGGCTGGAGTGGTGCAATCAACTTCGCAGCCGGTCTCACCTGGCGTGACCAGTCTTTCTCCGACAGGGCACTGCCAACCGAAATCGACGTGCTGGGTCCGCCGTTGAACGCACCTGCGCTGGGTATTCGTGGTGTTCCGCCTGGCTTCACTGGCGGCAGTGCCAACCTGCATCAGTTCTCCACCGTGCCTGACGTTAGTGGTCAGTACGATGTGTGGGAATGGTTCACCGAAGTCAACATCCCGGTCTGGGAAGTTGCTGACGGCCCGCAGCGTATCGATAGCAGCGTAGCTTACCGTTCATCCGACTACTCCAGCGTTGGTCGTACCGAGAGCTGGAAGCTCGGTCTTGATTTCCAGGTATTGGAAGATCTGCGTTTGCGGGTAACCAAGTCCCGTGACGTGCGTGAAGCTACTTTCTCTGAACGTTTCGACTTCCAGGGCGGTGGCGGTTCAGTAAATGATCCGAAGTACAACAACTCCAACTTCCAGATCACCACGGTATCCGGTGGCAACCCGGATCTGTTGCCTGAAAAGGCGAACACTGTAGTAGCAGGTCTGGTTTATCAGCCCACATGGCTGCAAGGCCTGCGTCTGTCGACCGACTGGTATGAAGTACGGATCAGTGATGCCATTGGGACCCTCGGCATTCAGCGTATCGTCGACGAGTGTGAAAAGAACGGCAATACTGCTCTTTGTGCCAAGTTCGAACGTGATCCGGCGACCGGTTTCATCGGTCGCGTATTCAATACCTTCCTGAACGTGGCGCAAGCCAAAGTTGAAGGCGTTGACTTTGAAGCGTCGTACAGCATGGAGCCTGACTTCTTCTCTAACCGTAGTGAAGATGTCAGATTCAGGATGCTGGCTGGTTATGTTAAAGAGCGTTCTGATACTCCGCTGGGTGGTGCTCCACTGAATCAGTCTGGCTGGCTTGGTACTCCTGACCTGACCGCAGTTGGCACGCTGACCTACAGCCTCGATGATCTCAGCATCCAGCTGCAGCAGCGTCATATTGCGGCCACTGAAAACCGCAATACCGGTGCCAGCTCAAGCTGGGTAATTGGCAGGGATATAGACACCGTGGATATTGCATCAGGCAACTACACCAACCTGCAGATCGGCTACAAAGGAGAAGTGGCAAGTGGTGGCGACTGGCGCGTTGCGTTCAACGTAACCAACCTGTTTGACCGCTCACCGCCAATCATCCCAAGCTACGGTACCCGTGGTGGTGCCCAGTCGATTGGCCAGAACTACGACGAGTTTGGTCGTCGTTATCAGCTAAGCCTGAACATGGATTTCTGATCCGGGTTCAAACCTGAATCAAGTAAAACCAGTACAAGAAGCGGGGCAGAGATGCCCCGCTTTTTTTGTTGGGTTCAGGGAAATACAGCCGCTGTCAGGTCAGTCAGGCAGTTCTGGTAGCGCGTCAATGTCCGTCAGGGCCTCAGGGTGTGTGTACATGCGCAAGGCCGTTGGCAGCCACCTTGTCATGCAGCAGCTGATAAAGGGGGGCAAACTCCCAGCAGGGAGCTGATTGGCGGCAGCTGGATTACACAGGTCTTGCCAAAAATTTCCATTGACTTCACATAATCGGAAGCATTCCAATCAGCGGTTGGGGAGAAGTACCAAGAACCGGCTGAGGCACCAGTGTAGTGCTTTATTTCTGCCGGGAATCTTGCCGACATGGCCAGCTCTGGCTGGCCGCCGTTCATCTTTACGGCACCATTTTGTCAGCGCCGCGATAAATCTTCTTCTACTCTCCCTGACCATGCGCTTGCCGTGGGGGCAAATCGTTATGGCTACAACTTTCATTCATCCACATAACTAAAGGGGAAACTTGGTGAATAAATCAATTTTCAAAGGCTATAAAGCCAAAGCCTTGGCAATTGCCGTATCGGCAATTACCGCAGGCTTGGCAGTAACTCCCGCGCTGTACGCGCAGGATCAGGTAGAAGAAATCCAGGTTACCGGATCGCGCGTACGCGTCACCGACGGCATGGCGGCACCGACCCCGGTTACTGCCATCACCTTCGGCGAACTGAACAATTTCGATCCAGGTGGCACGATCGCAGAACAGCTGGACTCCTTGCCACAATTCTTCGGCACCCAGACCGCCCAGCGTGGTGGTGGTGCCTTGTTCGGCTCAGCCGGTGGCTCGTTCCTGAACATGCGTAACCTTGGCAGCCAGCGTACGCTGGTGCTGCTGGACGGCGTGCGTATCGTACCTGCTGACAAAGGTGGCGGGGTCAACGTTGATACGCTGCCAACCGCACTGTTGCGCACGGTTGACGTAGTGACCGGCGGTGGCCTTGCCCAGGCCGGTCAATTGCTTGAATACCTCATTGACGTCGTCACCGATTTCCGGGTTGGAGGTCAGCA